>JAEZHQ010000217.1 GCA_023416455.1 Pseudomonadota bacterium
GGCCGGGATCACGGCCGGCCGGCGGCAGGGCGGGCAGCGGCACCACCTGGTCGAGCCGCGCGGTCAGCCGCTCCGCCAGCCCGGCGTCGTCGATCCCCAGCGCCGCCAGCGTCTGGGGCATCTTGGGCACCAGATAGGCGGCGGCATCCGCGACCAGCTGCGACCGCACGTCGATGGCGTCGAGTTGCGCGGCCTGGCTCAGCGCCCGCTCGCGGGCGTAGCCGAGCGCGACCACCATGCCGTCTTCCAGCCGCCGGGCCAGTTTGCCCTCCTGGTCGACGCGCAGCCAGGCCATCGCGCGCCGCAGCGCCCAGCCGGCCAGAGCGGACAGGACCAGGAGGGCGCCGTTGACCAGCTCCGCGGTCAGCTCGGGCGGGATGGTCGCCGCCGCGGCCGGCGCCGGCGCCAGGATCGGGAGGCCGGATGCTGCGGCGCACAGCGCCGCGGGGAAGAGGCCGCGGGGAAGGCGGCGGGGCCGGCGGGCGACGGCCCGCCAGCCATGCCGGACGAGCGCCGCCACCAGGAGCGCCGCCACCAAAGCGGCAAGCGCCAGGACCAGCAGGAAGGCTTCGACCATGACGGTCTCCTTGGATGAAGGGGGTGGGTCAGAGATGCGGCGCCACCAGCTCCTGCCAGGCCCGGACATACTGGTCCGCGGTGCCCTTGCCGGCGCCGGTGTTGTAGTGCCGCTTCCAGTAGGCGGCCTGCCCGGCCAGGTCGCCGGCGGCCGGCAGCGGTTCGGGGCGGCGGTAGTAGTGGGCACGGCACAGCGCGGCGCCGTAGGCCAGATTGGTGACGAGCTGGTGGTGGGGGCCGGGGAACGCCGCGCGCAGCCCGTGGATGCGCGTCGCCAGCCCGTGCCGGTACGCCAGGAAGTTCCGCCAGATGTCGTCGTGGGTGGCGCCTTCCATCTGCCACAGCCCGTAGGCCGGCCCCAAGGTCCGGTCGTCCGGCCCGGTGATCTGGTCGAGCGCCCGCAGCTTCGACTCCTGCGCGGCGGTGCCCAGCACCAGCGCGACGCCGGCCGGGCTGTCGAAACCGCGGGCGTCGTCGCCGGCGCAGTAGGCCAGGACGGGCAGGATGACGTGGTCGCGCAGATGGCGCGGCGACAGGCTGGCGGAGCTGTAGGACATGGCGCGGACACCCTGGTGGTTGTCCGCCCACTGTGGCGCCCGCGCCGCCACCCACCCACCCGGACAGATGTCCGGGAGACGCGCTCAGAACAGGTCGTGCTGGTCGGGATCGCGGCGGCGTGAGGCCGAATGGCCGTTACGGTGGCGCCGCACGGTGCGCTCGTCAACCCCGGCGAGGCGGGCGGCCGTGCCGGCGGTGGCGCCGTCGTCCAGCGCCTTGCGGATGGTCGCCCATACCCGCGCCCGCGTCCCGGTCGGCCCCAGCGGCACCGGGATCTCCAGCCCGGTGGCGCCGGCCACCAGATGGGCGCAGATCACCGCCGCCGCCTCGGCCCCGACCGCCCGGACCAGCCAGTGGTCGGGATGCGGAACCGCCGGGAAGTAAGCGCGGCGCCCGCCCATCTCCCGCGCGACCGCCAGCGCCGCGGCCAGGCCGGCGACGTCGGCGATCTCGCCCAGCACGCCGGGGAGGGGGATGGTGGGTGAGACGGGGGCCATGGTGAAATCAAGGCTCGGGCGTGAGGCTTACCCCAGCGATCATCATGATCGCTGGAGAGGCAAAGCTGGTCAGCATGGGGATCCGACCATCGCGATTGCAGGCGTCTCGGCTATACTCGCTTCGCGGGCATGAGCGAGAAGCGAAGGGCAAGCCATGTGGAAACGGGCAACAGCAGTACAAGCCAGTCCGGTGAACGCGAGCGAGGAACTTCCTCCGTTGCGCTGGTATGAGGACCGCATCCGAGAAACCTGTCGCCGCACCGGCATCGCCGATCCAGCTTGCGCGAACTGGCTTGCGCCGATCGTCCGGGAATGCGATCGCGACGGGGAAGGCAACAGCAACGCCGCGCGGCGGGCACGGACCTTGGGCAAGGCCATGTCGGCCGCCGAAAAGAAGGCGGTCGGCATCAACGGCAACACCAAGATCTCTCGTGAGGCATTCGCCACCCTGACGCCAATAGGACGCACCGATCCCGTCCGGGCATACGAGGCGCTTGTCCATGAACCGATCAAACAGCGATGCCAAGCAAGGCACGCCGAAATGATCAGCCATTTCAATGCGCGGGCGAAGGTCCAGGTTCGCGGCGGAAGCCACACCTGCGCAGCCGCCCGCCGCTTGGGAGGAAAAACCGTCGCGGCGGATCGCGTGCCGTCGTTTCCCCTCCCTGACTGCGACCAGTGGATCTGCACCTGCTCCTACCGCGCCGAACTGCCTCGGGAACGGCGACGTAAACGGCGTTGGCCGCTTCGGCTGATCGTTCTGATTGCCGCCATCCTTGGGCTGGCGACGATGATGGGCTAGTGCTGGCATCACTTTGCCGTCTCCTTTCCGTCTCGCCCGCGCCAGCACTTCAGCGCCTCGATCACCTTGTTCGCGGTGGCGGCCGGCAGGCGGCCGCAATCCTGCCCGGTCTGGCGCCGGACGAAAGCGGCCAGCGCCGTCTCGGAGCGGTCCTTTACGGAGCCGAGATCCGCAAGCTCCAGCCACAGCCCGCGGATCATCGCCATCTGCGGCGTGTCGGCGTAGCGCGGGCGGCCGGCCGGCTGCGGCACCAGCCGCGGAGCGCCGGCCGCGTGCAGCGCGTCCAGCACGCGGCCGAGCTGCGGCCCGGTCATCGCCTTGAGCGAGCGCTGGCCCGCCGCCTTCTCCAGGAAATCGCGCCAGTCGTTATCGCCGTCCAGACCGGCGACCTTGCGTCGGCAGGTCTGGATGGCCTTGATCAGGCGCGCCTGCTTGCCGTCGTCCATCGCGTCACCTCCGCCCAGTGCGCCCGGCGTGCCGCCCGGCCGCGTCGTTGAACCAAGTGACCAGTTCCGCTGGCGCCACCCCGGCCTCGCGGCACGTGTCGATCGCCGCGTCGAACAGCGCGCGCGGGTCGGCGTCGATCCGGGCTGGCGGCGCGGCGCCGGCCAGCGCCATGGCCGCCCGCAGCAGCAATTCCGCCAGCTGCCCCCGCGAGGCGGCGTCCAGCGCCTTGCCCTGGCGCAGGCGCTGGACGGCAACGCCGAGGGCGAGGGCGAGCGCGAGGTTGGCGGCGTCGCGGGTCACGGGCTACGCCTCCCGGCCCGCGGCCAGGATCGCCCGCTTGCGGCCGGCCTTCTCGAGGATGCGCGCCGCCGTGATCTCCTCACCGTTGAGCCAGTAGGCACCGGCCGCCCGGGTAATCTGGCAGCCGTGCTGCCGCAGGAAGTCGATGGCGCTTGCGACCGCTCCGCCGTTTGTTGGTGGCGCGGCATGCTCCGCCGGTGGCGGGCAGGCCGGGCGCGAGGGCATTGCCTCACCGGTCCAAGCGCTCCAGATGCCGTTGACGCCGACCCGCCGTTTCGGTCCGCGCGTCTCCATCGCGATGCGCTTGTCCTGGGACAAGCCGGCGATGGCACGGGTCACCTCGCCGATTGTGGCGTCGACGGCAGCCCCGAGCTGGACGTTGGTCGGGCACGGGCGCCCGTCCAGCGCAGCGGGGCGCAAGACCTCGAAAACGCGCTCCCGCATCACGTCAGCACGCGACGGCTGAGAGGGAGGCGGCGGAGCCGCGACCGAGGCGGCCGGCAGCTCGACCGGCGCCACCGGGGGGGGGCAGCCCAACGCTCGGCAGCGGCGCTGCGGGCGCCGAGGGTGCGGGCAGCGACAGGCCGCCATGCAGCACGTAGGCTTCCAAGCGGCGGGCCTTGTCCAGAGCAATGTCCAGGTCATCCACCCGGGCGAGGGCCGCCCGAAGCATTTCGAGGCGGATGCTTGCGGCGTCGAGGTCATGCATCGGATACCTCCATCTCCGCCATGGCAGCGGATCGCAGCATGTGGGCAAGAGACGGCAGGCCCGGCGCCATCGGGCGCTCGGGCAGGCGCGCCGGGATGCCGCGCGTCGGCCGGAGCACCCGCACAACGCCGGCATCGATCAGGAACCCCACTTCCTCCTGGTGGCCGGGGATGCCGGCCACCAGGAGGACGGGCACGCCATGGTCACCGTCGCCGTAGACGGTGACCGACAGGGCGATGCGGATGGCGGTCACGGCATCAAGCCTTTCATGGCTTCAGCCAAACCGTCGCTATCCGCGGACGGGAGGCGAGACCGCAGCGCTGCGCCCAAACGGTGGCAGAAGTCGATCAGCGCCTGCTCGTTGTGCGTCATGAGGCAACGCTGCGGGTCGGGCAACGCCCCCACCTCCGCCAGCAAGGCGGCGACATCCACGGGCCGACGCTCCGGCAACGGCACACCGGTGACGAGGTCGTCGAAGGCGCCGTCGTCAATCTGGGCGAGGATGGCATCGCCGAGGCGGAGCATGGCATCGCCCCAGCGATCTCCGTCACCCGACGAGTTGACGCCGACGCGGCCGGAACGGAACGAGATCAGCACGGCGCCCTGGATGCCGCGGACCTCGCGCAGTCGCCGCAGATCGCCGATCAGCGGGTTGACCCAGCTTGTTTTGAGGCCGGCGCGGCCGTCGAGAGGGGATTTGCTCATGCCCGGCCCTCCCGTCCGGCGCCGGACCACGCGACGACGGCACCCTCGGGCACGCGCCCGGCGGCGAGCGACGCGGCGGCATCACGGAGCTGCGCCACCCGGCGCTCCAGCGAGCTGGCGGTTGCCTCGAAGATGGCCGGGTTGCGGGCGCCCAGCGTCGCGGTGACCGTCATGACGGCCGAGATCGCGGCGTCGAGAGCAGCGGCGGTCCCGTGCCGGGCCTCGACGTCGGCGATGGCTTTGAGCGCGGCTGTCGTCTCGGGCCGGACGCCGGGGATGCCCCGGCCGGCGTCGTGGATCTGGCGGATGATGCGGGAGGTCATGCCCGGCCCTCCCTCGTGCAGGCCGCCAGGATCGCGTCAGCGACCTCCTGGACGCGAGCACCCGTCTGGATGATGATGTCGCACCCGACGGCAACGCGGATGCGGTCCTGAAGCGCGTCATAGTCGGGTGCGGCCAAGCCAAGGCGGCTCAGGCGGGTGGCCGGAGCCACCCGCTTGGCCGCCTCGGCGCCCGTCCCGCGGCCGGCCAACTCGGCGACGGTGCCGGGCACCCACAGCAGGATGGTGGCGGGGTCGGTCAGATTGAGGGCACGGTCAGTCATGGCCGGCCTCCATCTCGGCGGCGAGCATCAGCCCGATCGCGGCGGCGGCAACGCCCAGAGCATAGGCGTGAACGTCACCGGCGAGCCGCTGGCGGTCGGCGGGATCGGCGCAGCGGCGGTATCGCATGTCGGCGACGACGGCTTCACAAGCGAGCTGCTCGATCATCGCGACATAGCCGCATGCGGCGGCGCCATGGTGGTGATCCAGCTCGGAGGCTACCGCGGACAGGATATCGGCCAACCGATCACCGAGCGGGCCGTCATAGGCCGCCGGGTGCTGCGCCAGTTCGACGACGATGAAGGGTTTGTACTTTTCCATGGCCCACCTCACGCGCTGGCCAGGTCGATGGTCACCGCCTGCCAGCGCGCTTCGGCGTTCGGACGGCGGTAGAAACGCACGTAGGTCTTGGTGCCTTCGACGCGGATGCTGTCGGCGATGGCGGCCATGGCGTTCCGCCAGCGCTCATCTTCGATCTGGACGCGGCGCAGCGCGAAGATGGCCTCGCGGCTGACCTGGCCCTCCTTGTCCACGCGGAAGGCATGCTCCACCAGGGCGCGGATGTTGACGTTCGCGCCCTCGGCCCACTCGGCGATGCAGGCGTCGATCAGCCCCTTGGCGATCTGGAGTTCCGGGCCGAAGCTCATGTGGTCGGCCACGGCCACCTGGACCTTCAGCAGGCCGTCGTAGGACGTGAGCGTGATGTTGCCCTTGGTGCCGCCGCGCGTCTCGCCGTACTGCTCGGCGAGCAAGGCCAGGAAGGCGCCGACGTCGTCGAAGACGTGACCCTTGAAGCGGGCAATGGTCGCGGACAACTCGTCGGCGTAGCCCATCAGCTTGCGGACCGTCTGGTCTTGCAGCTTGTCGGCGGGCTTGACCAGGCTCTCGGGCACGAGGCGGCCTTTGCCGTCGGCCATGTAGCCGGCCGGGATGGCCGGCGCGGCCTGGGTGGTGATGTCGGGTTCCATGGTGCTTAACCTTTTGGGATGAAGGGGGAACGGTGGGCGGCCTCGTCCATGCGCAGGCGGCAGGCGGGGCCGGCCGGCTTGTCGAGGCCGAGGACTTCGAGGAGGGCGCGGGCGACAAGCCGTTCGGGGGCCGTCGCGGAGCCGTGGAGCGTCACGCCGTCGCGCAGGCATTCGGCGACGAAGACGGCGTGGCGCAGGTTGACCGGCGGCTTGATGCAGGACCAGCCGCCCGGCGATGGCGCGATGGTTACGAACTCGGGTTGGCCCTCCTCGTTCAGCAGGGTCAGGCCGTAATGCCCGTCGCCATGATCGCGCACATGGGCGACGGCGCGCGCCACGGCGCCGACGCCCGGCACGTCGATCTCCACCGCGCCACCGGCAACGGGCATGGCGCGCGCGGCGGTCATCGCAGGCTCGCGAGGCAGCCGAGATCGCTGGGCCGCACGCCCTCGGCATAGTCGCTGCTCTTGCGGCAGGTGCCGCAGATGCGGTTGCCCGGCCCGCTGGAGGCGAAGGGCTTGCGGCAGCGCAAGCACCGGCGCGTCCGGGCTTTGGGCGGCCGCTCCCGCCGGCCGCCGATGAGCGCCCAACCGGTCTCGGTGATGGCGATGACCCACGCACGACCGTTGCCGCCCGGCCGGCTGACGTACAGCCAGCCGAGCTGGGCGAGGTCCTCGCGGATGCCGGCGCCGGCGCTTTCGGCCATGCCCATCTCGGCCGCCACCGTGCGGGCGGTCATGGAGCGGCCGTCCAGCTCCGCGTCGGCGATGATCGCCAAGGCGCGCAGCAGGGTCGCCTTACGGCTTTGGGAGAGCGTCATGCCGCATCTCCGCCGCTGGGGGCCGCAGCGGGGGCCGTCGCGCGGGCGCCGGCGCCGGCCGGCTGCGCGTGCACGGCCATGGCCTCCAGCCAGCGGGCCAGCTCCAGCGCCTCCGCAGGGGTGAGGCCCACGTCCTGGGTGCCCAGCCGGGCGGCCTTCGTCCGCGCGACGGCCGCATGGCACGGAGGCAGGTACGCGGCCAGCGCGTCGATCCGCCCGCCCAGCGACCCGACGCTATGGCGCGAGACGCCGGGCGGGTTGCCGTCGCGGCCCAGCGCGGCCATGCGCAGGTCGCGCGCCAGGACCAGGAAGCGTTCAGCGGCAGCCATCGGTTCCTCCAGGGTCCCGCGTTTCCGGCGCCAGCGCCTTGCGGGTGTTCGGGTCCCACACCCAGTCGGTGCGTTGGACCTGCGGCGCGAGAGGCCCGGTGTTCATGGCCGGCTTCAGCCGGTAGCGGGCTTGGGCACGGCTTGCGCCACCCCCGCAGCGGGCCTCGGCGACACAGGCCAGATAGCCGGCCCGGTGCAGGTGCTTGATGTAGCTGGCGGCGGTCGCCGGGGTGACGCGCGCCACGTCGGTGCTCGCGGCGGCAGCCAGTTCACGGGCCGTGAACTCGCCCAGCATCTTCATCGACCGCCACATCTGCTCCTGGCCCAGGCCGGGCTCGGCGGCCGGCGTCCCGTCGCGCCTGAGGCGGGGCGCGTCGGGCTGGTCGCGCAGCAGCTCGTACGGGCCGTCGCCGGCGCGGCCCAAGTAGCCGGCGCGCTCCAGCCGCTTCAGGTAATCGCCGACCGTGGCCGGGTCGGCCTCCACGCGGGCCGTCACCGCCGCGCGGTCGAAGCGGCGCAGCTGGCGGATCACCGCCCAGCATCCCTGTTGGCCGTAGGGCATCGTCAAGGCGATCTTCGCGACGATGTGCGCGGGCTTGCGGGCCATCTCAGGCTCTCCGCGCCGGCGGCTCGCCGCTGAACAGCGGGCGGCTTCCCCAGCGGCCGGCGTCGATCGCGTCCAGCCCTTCCAGCTCGCAATACTCCCGCACCCGGTCCAGGTTGACGGCGATGCGGCGCGGCCGGCCGCCGCTCTCCTTGACGATGCGGGCCAGCAGGTCGGCGGCGACGGCGATGCCGGGGGCGAACACCCCCACCAGGATGCCGGCGTCGCGGCCGTCGCAGGGCTGCGCCGGGCACCAGTCGAGCACCCGGTTGTGGAAGCGCTCGAACAGCTTCAGCTTGTGCGGCAGCAGCTCCTCGCCGATCAGGATGATGGCGGCGCCGGACTGGTCGTGGATTTCGCGGACAAGGTCGACATACTTGCGCGCCACCACATGGTCGAACTCGTCGATGATCAGCGGCCGGCGGGATCCCCGCAGGGCGTCGATGATCCGTTCCACCATGTCGGCCACGGTGCCGGTCGGCGGCAGGCCGAGCTGCACCAGCAGCGCCCGGCAGAACTTCGCCTGCGTCCAGGTCGCGCCGCACTCGACGTAGGTGGCGCGGAAGCGGTTGGCGCCGTAGATGGCGGCGCGGGTCTTGCCGTAGCCGCTGGGTCCATACCACACGGCCATGCCGGGCAGGCCACGGTGGCGCCCGAGGACGCGCTCCAGCAGCTCGGTGAACAGCGACACGTTGGCCAGCGGTGCGGTGACGGGCGCCTCGTCCGCCTCGGCCTTGACGGGGAAGGGGGTGACGGTCATATCGTCCATCCTGTCGTCTCGTGGGTGTTGCGCTCCGGTCCTGGCAGGGGCCGGGGCGCTTCAAAGGCAGCGGGCGGTCAGGCGGTGGCCTGGGCGCCGGCCGCGAAGTCCTCGGCAAGGCGCTTGTGCGCCTTCCATTCCGGCTGTCGGCTGTAGCGGGCGAACCAGGCGGCGTCGGTCTCCGCCACCTCCTCGCCCGCGGCGATCGCCGCTTCGACGCGCGCGGCGCGTTCCAGGCGCTCGGTCTTCTCGTCCTTCGCGGCGACCGCGTCGGGGCGGCGGAACTCGGCGATCAGCGCCTCGTGGCGTGCGGCCTGCTCCTCCGTCTGCACCGGGACCGGGGTGCGCTTGAGGTCCAGCGTCGGCCGGGCAAGCTGCACCACGGTCGCGGCCGGCGGTTCGGCCGGGCCGAGGTTGAGCGGCACCAGCTCCGCGACCTTGGCGGCGCTCATCCGCACTTCGGCCTCGGCCATCTGCCGGGTGGCGCGCAGCCACGCCTTGCGGGCGCGGTTGTGCGCTTGCGCCTTCTCGGCGCTGTCGAAGCCCGCAGCCTCGACCACGGGAGCGTGCCCGAGGTAGGCCCCGTCGAGGCGGTAGACGTGCAGCCCGTCGTGCAGGAAGTCCGGGTCGAAGCGGGCCGCGACCGTCTCGCCCATGTGCAGGTGCAGGAAGTCCGCCCAGTAGCGGTTGCCCGTCAGCTTGAGCGAGCCGTCGCGGTTGCTGACCGTGACCCCTTCGGCCGCCAGCAGCCACAACCGGCGCTGTTCCTCCGTCGCTTTAACGATCGGCGCCGTCGCGTAGGACTCGGCGAAGGTCTCGCGGAAGGAGCGGCCCCGGCAGTTCCTGGCGGCGCGCCCGGCCCGGTCGTTGTGCTCGTTGATCTCGGACGTCAGGATCTTCAGGAAGTCGTCGAGCTTGATCGCCCGGCTCTTGTAGTTCTCGGGCTTGTTGACGGGGCTGTTGCCGGTGTAGGCCCCTTCGAACGCGGGGTGCCTGGCGATGTCCGACGCGAAATCCTTGAAGGCCCGTTCGATCGGCTTCGACTGGCCGCTGTAGGGGGTGGTCCAGTGGATGTCCACGCGGAGCTGGGTCAGGATGCCGGCCGGTTCTTCTTCCCGCACCTTGAAGCGGTAGCGGTTGGGAACGCCGCCGGTGAGCCACTTGCTCGCGAAATCGCGGCCGTTGTCGAGCCAGCATTTTTTCGGGATGCCGTAGTCCTCGATCAGGTCGCCGATGGCCAGCCGCACCGCCCAGGCATTGGCGGTCTTGTCCACCCGGTGCGACAGGATCAGGCCCGAATAGAGATCCTGGAAGGCGACCATGTTGGGCCGGCATATCTCGCCGTCCGGCCATTCGACCCAGATGTCCCAGCGGTGACCGTCGCCGTTGATCGCTTCAAGCGCGTGGAAGTGGGAGCGGTCGCGCTCCTGCGCGGGGTACATCCGCTTGACCGCCTCGGTTCCCTCGCGGCACAGCGCGATGACGGCGGGGTGGACGGAAGCGTTGATGCGGCGCAGCAGGGTCCGCTCCGACGGCACGCTCCATCCCTGCTCCCTGGCCGCGCGCACCACCCGCCCGTAGCAATCCGAAAAGGGCGGCGCCGACAGCCGGAGGTAATCCGATCGGAGCATGTCCCAGGCTTCCGGCGAGCACTCGACGGTGGCGGTGCGCCCGGCATGGCGCGGCGTGAGCGCCGGCAGCCAGTCGGCGCGGTCATGCCCGGCCACCAGCGCCATCCAGTTGTAGACGGTGCTGGGGCCGACCTTGTGGTGCTGGGCCACCGTCATGACGGCGACGTCCTTCGCCACGCCGTTGCGGTGCAGGGTGATGACGGCGTCCAGCACGTCCGCCCTCATGCGGGCCTTGGCCTTCTTGGTCTCGGGCTGGGCGTCGTACCAGCGCCACAACTCGTCCCGGCCGGCCGGAGGCGGGACGGGGGCGACGGCCTTGCCGGCGGCCTTCTCCAGCAGGGTCAGCTTGATCTGCGCCGCCGTGGGCAGGGCGGAAATGTGGTACTCCAGGCCGCCACCACGGCCTTCGCGGGGGCGGGAGCGCCAGTTCTCGCGGTCGGCGCGCAGTTGGTATGCGCGATCCGTGCCGGGCATGCCTGGCAATGACAGCGCGGCCAATTCCGAAGCGGCGTACCACTCCTTCATGGCTCAAACCCCCTTCCATCGGTTGCGCGCGGCCAGCCGCTTCTGGCGGGCGCGCTCTTCCTGTTCGGTCCACATCGCCTCTTCGACCGCTGCCAGGAACCGGCGCGGGATGATGGCGAGGTCGAAGCGCTCCAGCTCGGTCCCGAAAATCCGGGCGTCGCTGGTGGCGTGCAGCAGGGCGAAGGCGCGGGCCAGCGAGATGTTGTGGGCCTCGCGCGCCTGGCTGGCGTAGGCGTCCAGCATGTTCTTGCTGACCTCCTCGCCGAGGTATTCCGACATGCGGGCCGCCACCGCCTCGCGGTCGGCGTCGGCCTCCTTCAGCACCACCGCCACCGACCGGCTCAGCCGCCCCGCCACGCTGGCGGCGCGGATCGCCGTCTCGTCCTCGAAGCGGACGGCAACGGGCGGCGGCTGCCAGTCGAACAGGTCAGGAGTGAACCGGTCGCGGCGGGGTGCCATCACGCACCTCCGGCGTTTGGGAACCGGCCGGCCGCACCCGTGGGGCGAGTGACGACCGGCCGATCCTCCCCTATCATCGGCGCTGCCACACAACCGATGGGGGATGCTGTGAAAACGAAGGCAGTGACGTACAGAGACGCTTCCCGTCTCCTAACTGAGTGGGGAGACCGCCACTTGCCGGCAAAACCCGATCCCAGCCCGATCGATTTCGCTCTTGAAAACGAATGCGAAGCTTTGTGCCACCGGATTGCAGATAACCCAGAGGGCGATCTCGACGATGTTCCGCCTGCGCTGTTGCGGCATCTGCGGGCGCGGCTGCTCTTTGCCATTGCCGCATGCGCGACGCGGGGACCGGAGGAAATCATTGGTCGCGTCCCGGCAGATGCGCCGCCGCATATGGTGCTTGCTGCGCTAATTGGTGTGCAACTTGCCCAAACCCGGCTCCCTTCCGAATGGCGCGCTCAGTAAGAGTGCGCACGGCATCAGAGGCGCGTGCATCAGCAAGGCTGAAGCCTTGGACGTCTTGAGGACGGAATAGATTAATCGGCGTCATGCCGCGTCCTCCAGGTCGGTGCCGCCAGGGGCGGGGATCGCCCCGTCCCGGCGAAGGAACTCGATGAAGGCCCGGCGCTCCGCCGTGCCGGCATGACGCCACGCGGTCAGCAGCTTGGCGTAGCCGTCCGGCGCCTTGGCTGGACGGTTGGTGAGCTGCGCCACGGCCTCGCGCACCGACTTCGCCTTGGGCGCATCGCCCAGCAGCATCCCCAGCACCGCCCGCTGCTCGGCCGGCCCCAGCTTGGCAAGCGCCAGCAACTCGGCCTGGGTCTTGGCGATCTCGGTGCCGGCCACCGCCGCCTTCACGTCGGGGGCGAGGCCGGTGGCGATCTTCACCGCCAACTGGATGGTGCGGTCGGTCAGGCCGACGCGTTCGGCGGTGTCGCGAGCAAACGAAACGATTTCGTTTGCTGAACCCTGGCGGGCCTTGCCGCCGGCCACGCCCGCCTTCGTTTCGGGGTTCAGCCGCTCGTAGATCGCCTTACGCTCATACAGGAAGGTCGCGCGGTCCAGCGGGTTCAACTCGTGTCGGACAAGGTTCTCGTCGATCTCTGCCAGCCGGGCCTCGTCCTCGGTCGCCTCGAACACGAAAGCGGGGACGGTGGACCATTCGAGCTTCTTGCAGGCTGCCAGACGGTGGGCGCCCGCGATCAGGCGAAACCCGCCTTTGCCCGCCCGCACTTCGATCGGCTGGCGCAGGCGCCCGGCCTCCTGGATGTTCTCGGCGAGCAGCGCGGCATACCCGTCATCGACAGGGCGCAGCCGGAATGCGGTGTCGATGGCGGCAATCGGGATGTCTTGCAGACCAAGGGACTTCATGTTCACGCGGCCTTGTGCTTTTGACGATGCGGAAGGCGCGGCGGGTCCGTATAGTTTTTCAGGGGTTGAGGCTTCAGGCGTTCACCGCCGGGGCTGAACCGTGAGGGCCAGAGTTCGCGCGGCGAGACCGACAGCATCTCCGCGATGGCGAGTTCGCCATCCAGGTGCGGCTGCCGCGCCGCTCGACGCGCCGTGCCGTCCTTCAGGCCATAGGCCCGGTCGACGTCGGCGAAGGTCAGGCCCTTCAGGTTCAGCCGGTACCGGATCTCGGCCGGTCCCGTGTCGGCGGTGCGCGCCATTCCTCTCCCCTTGCCAAACCGGCCCCGCCAGGCCGGTCATTTCGTGGTGCTGTTTTGGACGAACGGGGAAAGGATAGCACGATCATGCTATCGATCAAGCAGGTTTATCGTTTCGGAGTTAGCTTGTTTGTTGCGAATCACGACAAACAAGCTAACTCCTGGAATTCATTGACAGATGGCGAACATCGAAACACGCGCTATGACGTTGAGCAAATTTCGGGGTTTGGCGCGTGAACACCGAAACCGATGGCCTCAAGGAACGGCTTCGGCTATGCGCTAAGATGGCGGGAAGTGGCGATGAGCTTGCTCGCAAGACCGGCATTCCCCGGCGCACGCTTGAAAGCTACCTCTCAGGACGGTCAGAGCCAAAAGCAACAACCGCGTGGCATATAGCAAGATCGTGCGGCGTTTCTGCGGATTGGCTGATATCGGGCGATGGCCCGATGCGGCTCGGCGACGCCCCGACGTTGTCATCTGTGCCGCTGGTCGACGCCAACGCGGTCGCCCCGGTGGCCGACAAGCGGCTCATCGGGCGACTGACGGAGAAAATTGCTCAGATTTACCAAGAGATGGGGGTTGCCATCGCGCTGCATCAGGTCGCCGAACGCGCAACGGAAGAGCACAACCGCCTCGTCGCCACCGTAACCGATCCCATTGAGCGCCTTGTTGAGGTGGGAGCGGTCGGCGAGCGGCTGCGCCAGGAACTACTGACGGCAGCCAGCGATCCCGGATCGAGCAAACGCCAGGCTTGAGGCTCGTAACTGGCCCCAATGTGCGTCATACTCATGCAAATGTATTTACGCGAAATGAAGCAGCGCTTCGCTCGTTCCGGATGCATATCGGGGTGTTCACGCTCCGACCAGCCAACGACCGCGGTCCGATTTCGCGTGCTCCAACATCAAGTGTCTGCGCCGCCTATTCCCGAGCCCACTCCAGAATCAACACCCCGACGCCCTCGACGAGCCCAGGTTAGCCGAAACCCGCGGTTTCCCTGCCATCCCACATCATCCCCGAAAATCCCGCCACATCCCGCCCACCTCCAGGACCTAGTGACCCGTGACAATGGAGTTGATGACGCCCGGGAGCGTCGGCCGGCTGGCCGGGACCGTGGCCCGGGAATGGCGCGTGCGGGCCGCGGCCTGGGAGGCCGACATCCGCTCAGGAGCTTCCGATGGCGATGCCGGCGGCGAACACCAGAAGGCCGCCGACCACCACCTGGAAGGCGGCGGCGAGCAGGGGCGTGTCCATGTAGCGGTTGCGGATCCAGGCGATGACGGCCAGCTCGATCAGCACGACGGCGATGGCCAGGGCGGTCGCCGTCCAGAAGTCGGCGATCAGGTAGGGCAGGGCATGGCCGAGGCCGCCCACCGCCGTCATCAGCCCGCACACGGCGCCGCGCAGCCAGGGGCTGCCGCGCCCGGTCAGCGAGCCATCGTCGGACAGGGCCTCGGCAAAGCCCATGCTGATCCCGGCGCCGACGGCCGAGGCCATGCCGACCAGGAAGGTCTCCCAGCTGTCGTGGGTGGCGAAGGCCGCCGCGAACAGCGGCGCCAGGGTGGAGACCGAGCCGTCCATGAGCCCGGCCAGGCCCGGCTGGACGAACTGGAGGACGAACAGCCGCCGCTCCGCCTCGCCCTCGGCGCGGCGCGCCTCCGGGGTCACGTAGCGGGCCTCCAGCCGTTCGGCCGTCGCCTCGTGGCGGCGTTCCTCGGCGGCGAGGTCGCCGAGGAGCTGGCGCACCGCGGCGTCGGTCGAACGCTGCGCCGCGCGGGTGTAGAAGCGCTTGGTCTCGGCCTCCATCAGCTCGGCCTGCTCGCGGACCCGGTCGAGGCCGAGCGGCCGCGACAGCCACACCGGCTTGCGCTGGATGAACCCCTTCACGTCCTGCCGGCGGATCAGGGGGATGTGGTCGCCGAAGCGCGCGCGGTAGAGGTCGATCAGGCGGTGCCGGTGCCCGCTCTCCTCCGCGGACATGGCGCGGAACATGGCGGCGGTGTCGGGGTAGGTCTCGTGCAGGGCGGCGGCGAAGTTGTCGTAGATGCGCTCGTCCTCCTCCTCCAGCGAGATGGCGAGCGCCAGCACCTCCCGTTCCGTCAGGTCCGAGAAGTTGACGGTGCCGCGCCGCGTCGCCGGCCTCGGCGGGGCGGCCGCCGCGGCGGCCGTCTCGGGAGCCTTGCCGGGAAGGCCGGGAACCCTGCCCATGGTCATGCTGCCCTCCTCACGCGGGTGGTGGCGGTGCGGTGTCCTGCGCCCGGCGAAGGAGCCGGATCTCGGCGATCAGGTCGTCGACGGCGGCCAGCGCGAAGGTCAGCGCCGCCGGATCGGCGAGGCGGCCGTCGCGGATCTTCTCGTGGACCGCGGCGATCGCCACCTGGGGGCGGGCGATGACCCGGCCGAGCATGGCGGACAGGGTCTCCCGCATCGCGTGCTGGGCGCGCACGCCGCCGGTGAAGGCGGGTGACACCGTCATGATGAGGGTCGGCTTGTCCCGGACCGGCGACCGCATGGCCGGTCGGGACGCCCAGTCCAGCGCGTTCTTCAGCACCCCGGACATGCCGTGATTGTACTCCGGCGAGATGACCACCAGCCCGTCGCTGCCGGCGATCGCGTCGCGCATGGCGACGGCGGCGGGCGGCGTGCCTGCGCTGTCGAGGTCCGGGTCGTAGGGCGGGATGTCGTTCAGCGGAAAGAGCGTCAGCGCCGCCTTTCCGGACAGGCGCTCCGCGAGCGTTTGGAGCACGGCCGTGCAGTGGGACTGCCGGCGGATGCTGCCGGACAGGCCGAGGAGACGGCAGGGCGGCTGCGTGGGCATGGCGAGGCTCCCGTTGCTGGGGTGGAGGCCGTCCGGCGCCGCGCCGCGTCCCCCGTCGCTCCTGCAACCGGCCGCCGGCGGCGAAGGCACGCGGTGCGGCCAATTTCCGTCCGCCGCCTCCAACGGCAGGCCCGTCCCCGTCCCAGGCGCCGGCGATGGTGGGCGCGGTCCGGCACCGGATGGCCCCCGTGCCTGTTGACAGGCTGTATCGGCGGCGGCGAGGAGGGGAGGGAGGCATGCTGTTCCGGGAGGACGGCGACGGCGTGATCGCCATTCCGCAGCCGAGCCACGCCTGGCTGTCGGGACAGCTGATGCGGGCCTGGGGAAACGACGCCTTCCCGGCGCCCTCGCCCCTTGAGGAGGTCTGTCTTGGCGCCGAGCAGCACGACATCGGCTGGCTGTCCTGGGAGGCGGCGCCGACGCTGAACCCGCGGACCGGCCGCCCACACGGCTTCCAGGAGGTCGGCACCGCGGCGCACACCGCCATCTGGACCGAGGGCGTGCGCCGCGCGCTCGCCTTCGGGCGCTACCCGGCGCTGCTCGTCTCGCTGCACGCCGACACCATCTACGGGCTCTATTTCGACGCCGCCAAGGCGCCGCCGGAAGAGGCCGCGCTGGTCCGCCGCTTCCTGGAGGATCAGCACCGCTTCCAGCGCGCCTGCGTCGCCGCCCTGGCGGGCCAGCCGCGCTACGCCGCGGACCTCGAACCGCCGGCGCTGGATCGCAACCGGCGGCTCGTCGCTGCGGTCGACCGGCTGTCGCTGGAGATGTGCTGGGGCGTCGGCGAGGCGGCGACGGTCCCCGACGTGCCGGCGGCCGGCGGGGCCGCCGCCGTGCTCCGCCTGCGCGCGCCGCACCGGGATCCGGGGGCGCTGACCGTCGATCCCTGGCCCTTCGCCGCCGACCGCGTCGCGCTGGTCTGCGAAGGCCGGCGCCTGCGCGGCCGTTTCACCAGGGAGGAGGCCATGCGCCGGGCGCTCGCCGAGGCGGAATCCGTCACCCTGCTCACCGTCCTGAGGCCCCGGTGACGGCACCGCTCCCGCCGCCCCGCCTCCGACTGCGGTCAGCGGTCAGCGGTCAGCCAGGGACGATGCAATGGTAGCCGTCCGGCCCGAGCCGCGCTTGCAGCCGCGCGAGAACCTGGCGGATGCGTGCCGGGGTGTCGTTCGGCCCCGGGACATAGAGCGGCTTGCCGTCCTGGCCGAAGGTGAAGGTCTCGGTGCAGGCCGCGGCGTCCACCTCCCCGAACAGGCGCTCGATGGCGTGGAAGTCCGGCGGCGGTGGCAGCCCGAGGTCGGCGGCGTAGGCGGCGGCCTCGTTCACCAGCTTGCGGGCGTAAGCCGGATCGGTCTCCTCCATGGGCTGGGTCTTCGCGATGTGGTCCAGGCTGCGGATGAACCGGCTCGCTTCGACCTCGCGGAAGTGGACATCCTTGACCCCGAGACAGTGGGCGTCGATCAGGAAGAAGGCGGCGGCGACCGTGCCGGACGGAAGCCGCCGGGCCAGGATGACGTTGCCGATCCCCGTCTCGAACAGCGTGCCGGGGGCCACGCACCGCCACAGTGGCGCGGAGGCCGCGGCCCGGACGCGGCCGGCCACCGACGTCGGAACAATGGCACCCCCGGCCTTCGCCCTCTCCGTGATGACGGCCTTGCGGCGGGCTTCCTTGGCGGCGCGCTGGCGAGCGCGCCGGGCTTGATCTCCGGCCATGCATCCTCCTGCACGGTTGCCGCCGCCGCGGCGTGATCCTCCGCGGTCCGGCGCTGTTGTCGGAAACTGGGATCGACAGCGTTCGAAAGCGAGGATGGTCATGACGAAGGCGGAATCCAAGAAGCAGCAGATGGCGGCCGGCGCGGCCCTCGCCGTCAAGCGCGGCGAGGCGCCGCGGTCGAGCCTGCGCGGGGCCTCCAGGGAGATGGCCCGCTCGATGAGCGAGGAGGAGCTTCGCGACATGGCCGGCACCAAGCGCAGCGACCTGCCGACGCAGGCGTCCAAGGATTAGAGCGGATCGCGTAAAATCGGAATCGATTTGAAGCGTGAATCCGCTCGCAAAACAAAGGCCTGGAGTTTCGTGCGTTTCAGATTAAACGCACGAAACTCTAAACGCACGAAACTCCAGGGGCGGGCTGGCGGCCCGTCTCCCGCCATCGCCGGCTTCTCATCGCCTTGCGGAGGACGGCCGCGACGCCCCGCCCAGGTCCGCCACCTCCTCCAGCTTCGCGGCGGCGAGGCCGGCCGAGCGCACCACCCCCGGGTCGTGCGGGTGGCGGGTGCGCGGGTAGACGCTGTGCACCCTCACCACATACTCCTGCGTCTCGCGGTAGGGCGGGATCCCCTTGTGCTGGAGCACCGCCCCTTCCCCGGCGTTGTAGCCGGCCAGCGCCAGCGTCACGTTGCCGTCGAAATAGGCGAGCAGCCAGCGCAGGTACTTCATGCCGCCGCGCAGGTTCTGCTCCGGGTCGAAGGGCATGGTGACGCCGAACCGTTCCGCCGTTTCGGGGATGAGCTGCATCAACCCCATGGCGTTCTTCGTCGACACCGCGTCCACCCGGTAGCCGGACTCCACCGCGATGACCGCGAGCACGAGTTCGGGATCGAGCCCGTAACGCGGCGCCATCCGGGCGACCATGGCGCGGATCTCCGCCGGCGGCTTGCGGATGATGCCGGTGCGGGCGCTCGGCGGCTCGCAGCGGTCGGGCGCCTTGGCCCTGCCGGCGGCGGCCGGCGTGACGTGGCGCAGCGCGTCCTCGTCGCCGAGGGCCGCCGCCTTGCGCAGCCAGGAACGGCCGAGTTCCTCGTCCCTGGCCACGCCGCCCCGTCCGGCGAGGTGCATGCGCCCCGCCCGGTAGGCGCCGGGGGCGTGGTCCTGCCGCGCCGCCCGGCAATAGAGCGACAAGGCCAGCCGCTCGTTGCGGGTGACGCCGTTCCCGGCCTCGTAGCGCAGCGCCAGCTCGTACTGGGCGCGGGCGCTGCCCTTGGCGGCCAGCGATTCCAGGGCGCGCAGCGTGCGGCTGTCGGCGCTGGACGCCTGGGCGGCCAGCGGCGACAGCAGGGCCAGGAGCGCCGCGGCCAGAGCCGGCCGCCACCCCGCGGCGGCGTGCCCGCTTTTGCCTTTCGGGGGTGGGCAGTTCCCGTTCGGCGTATGCGGTAAGAACCGTCCCCTAGCGCCATCGTCGGGATGTTCGCCGAAGGCCGATGTCTGTATGATCCTCCTCAGACAGGGCAATTGCCCCGAAAGAAAAAACGGATCGGTTGAGGGACGGAAGCGCCTACGAAAGAATAAGGAAGAACCGCTGAGGGCGGTCTCAGGGAGGGATGAATAACGCTGTTCATCGCAGGCCATCCGCCGAACTCCCCAACGAATTGAAATCGAGACCGGTCGATGAACGTCGGCCGGTCTTTTTCTTTTATGCGGAATCATCATACCTCCCGGAACAGCGGGATCGATACGTGTGGCGTTGCGAAAGGTTCCGGATACCTTCCGAGAATTCGCCACATGTCAGGGGCAATCTCGCCAAATTGCGATGTCGCCTAGCCTTTTTCCCAACTGGCAGGCTGTTCCCGTGGCCATTACGTACTGCTGGCCCAGCAATTGTCTTTGGGAAATCCGGCGATTCTCCGGGCGCATTCGGCGCATGACGTCGGTGCAGGACGAAGGCCGGGCGGGTGTCTCCGGTGCCCCGAGGGGTGCTTGAGGCTTTCGGCACTGAGGGAGGCAGCGTTTCACCGATGGCGAACCACGTCGCGAGTTCATTGCGCCGTCCGGCGTGTGGTCCCGCGCCGCTCGACACCGCCACACGGCTCGATCCGGCCATCGCGGACCGGGCTCTGGGCCGGAGTGGGCTGGACGCGGAGAGCGAGACCAGGGGCGGAGCGGAAAACGACGCGGAACGGACCGGCGCGCCGTCGGCTCCGCCCGACCCGGCGATCATCGCCCAGATCGAAGCGGAGATACCCCGCCTGCGCCGCTTTGCCCGCGCCATGGTGCGCGATTCCACGCTGGCCGACGACCTCGTCCAGGAATGCCTGGAGCGCGCGCTGTCGCGCCTGCATCTGTGGCGGCCGGGCAGCAACCTGCGCGCATGGCTCTTCACCATCCTGCGCAACCTGCACATCAACGGAATCCGCCGCCGCCAGACGGTGGTCGACATCGACGCCGAAGGGCAGGCCAACATCGGCGCCGCGCACGGGTCGCAGTTCGTGCGGCTGGAACTGCGCGACCTGCGCCGCGCGCTCGGCGTGCTGCCCACCGAGCAACGCGAGGTGGTGCTGCTGATCGGGCTGGAGGGTATCTCCTACGGGGAGGCGGCGGACATACTGGGAATTTCCATCGGCACCGTGAAATCCCGCCTGTCCCGTGGCCGGCGCGCGCTGCGCCTGCTGATGGAGGGGCGCAGCCCGGGCGAGGACGAGGACGCCTGAGCGCTGTGCCTTCTGATGGATGAAGGGCACAAGCCCCGGCGCCGGCGCTTCGAAGCCGGCAACGCCTTGTCCGGCGTTGCCGGTGGCCATAAAGAAAATCGGCAACGCCGGACAAGGCGTTGCCGAGAGTCGCGAGGCTAACATCGAGAGGCTTTGGGGTGTGCGCGTCCGGCGGGGACCGGGCGCGGGCGCCTGCGGAAAAGCCGCCCGCCCTTCAAGGGGCGGGCGCCGGGTCTAGCGACGCCTGACCAGGCCCAGAATCAAGCTCGCGGCGAACAGGACGAGGAACAGGAAGAACAGGATCTGAGCAATGCCGGAGGACGCCGAAGCGATTCCGCCGAAACCGAGCGCCCCGGCAACCAGCGCGATCACGAAGAAAACCAGAGCCCAATAGAGCATCCCACCCTCCTTCGCATGACCCAAGGCGCGTGAAAACTTCCTATGACGCGCATTCCAGGGAACGGGCAGCAGTCAAGAACGGTTTGTACTGGGCAGAACACGACCGCAGGGCGAAGGTTCCGGGGCCGTGAAGGGGAAAAGCGCTTTTTTGAGTATGCGGCGGTGCAAAAGGACGAAAAACTCATTCTTTGCCGTGACGAGGGCTGCAACACCGGATGCCGCTTCGCTGTTGTGGGAGCGCGGGTCCGCGCCGGGAGGGCGCGGGCAGGGTGGACGGCCGTGCTTCGGACCACCGTGGCGCGCCGTCTCTTGTGAGAAAAGGAACTTCAATGAACGTGAAGCTTACCCTTGCCGTCGCCGCCGCCGCTCTGGCGGCCGCGCCTGTGGCGCTTGCCCAGAGTTCCGGCACTGGCGGCTACAGCAACGATGCATCCCGCTCCGGCTACGAGCGGGGCAGCCCGTCCGGCCTTCCCACCACCAGCCCGCAGGTCCGCAGCCTGCCGGGCGAAGAGCCCAATCCCTGGGAGGAGCCGGGTACCCCGAGCAGCCGCAGCCAGAGCGCGCCGTCGTGGGGCGGCGCCACCTCCGGAAGCACGATGGGCAGCAGCGTCGGCCCGAGCGGGAGCACCGGTGGGGCCGCCGGGACCATGATGGACCACCGCGGCACGACGGGCGGTTCCACCATGTCCGGCGACCGCCAGGTGCTGATGAACGTGCAGCCCGACACCCAGGGCCGCACCGGCCGCGGCCAGAACCGGACCGAGTTGATGCAGACCTCGCTGCTGAACTACTTTTCCGCCGCCGGATTCACGGCGGTGCGCGACTTCCGCAAGCAGGGGCAGAACTACGTCGCCGAGGCGCAGGATCCGAACGGCCGCTGGACCACGGTCGAACTCGACCCGCGCAGCGGCACCATCACCGCCCTGCGCTGACGCCCGGCCGGCGGCCTTCCCATGACGCCCCGCCGCCCGCGCGGCGGGGCGTCAGGCCGTCTCGGCCTTGCAGGTCAGCCCCATGGTCTCCGCCGTGTTGGCGACGGCGGCAAGGCAGCTCCCGGCGCGCCCGGAGGGGAGGGAAACGGCGAAGCGGATCGTGTAGCGCCCGCCCGCCCGGTCGGGCAGCGTCTGCGCGTCGAGGCGCACGATGTTCGCCTCGAACTGCGTGAAGATCTCGGACAGCCGGGCGATCAGGCCGGGCTGGTCGCCGCCCGACACCTCGACCCGGTGGGTGACCAGGGCCTGCGGACCCGGGTTGGGGTCGAAGGCGAAGGGCGTCACCTTGAGCTGGGCGCCGGCCAGTTCGGGCAGCGCTTGCAGGCCGGCCTCCACCTCCGCTGTGGTCAGGCCGTCCGGCAGCTCGCAGACGGCGGAGAATTCCGCCCCCTGGCCGAGCGCCGCGAAGGTGGCGTCGCGCAGGTTGATCCCCAGCGCGAACAGATGCCCGGTGACGGCCGACACCAGGCCGACCCGGTCCGGGCAGAAGGTCGATACCAGGGCCAGCACCGTCACCGTCGCCTCCATCCTTGCCCGTGTTCCGTCGCCCGTGCCGTGCTCCGCCGGCGCGGTCAGGCCGCGGTGCCGCCCACCGTCAGCCCGTCCAGCCGCAGGGTCGGCTGGCCGACACCCACCGGAACGCCCTGGCCGTCCTTGCCGCAGGTGCCGACCCCGGGATCGAGCCGGGTGTCGTTGCCGATCATCGAGACGCGGGTCAGGCTGTCCGGGCCGTTGCCGATCAGGGTGGCGCCCTTCACCGCCGGACCGAGCCGGCCGTCCTCGATCAGATAGGCCTCGGAGGCCGAGAACACGAACTTGCCGTTGGTGATGTCCACCTGGCCGCCGCCGAAGTTCTTGGCGTAGAGCCCCTTCCTGACCGAGCGGATGATCTCCTCCGGGTCGTGCGGGCCGGGGCGCATCACGGTGTTGGTCATGCGCGGCATCGGGTGGTAGGCGAAGCTCTGGCGGCGGCCGTTGCCGGTCGGGCGCATGCCCATCAGGCGCGCGTTCATGCGGTCCTGCATGTAGCCGACGAGGATGCCGTCCTCGATCAGCGTGGTGCACTGGCCGGGCGTGCCCTCGTCGTCCACCGAGAGGGCGCCGCGGCTGTTCTCGATGGTGGCGTCGTCGACGACGGTGACCCCCGGGGCGGCGATGCGCTGCCCCATCAGGCCGGCGAAGGCCGAGGTCTTCTTGCGGTTGAAGTCGCCCTCCAGCCCATGGCCGATGGCCTCGTGCAGAAGGATGCCCGGCCAGCCGTTGCCCAGCACCACCGTCATCTCGCCGGCCGGGGCGGGAACCGAGGACAGGTTGACCAGCGCCTGGCGCAACGCCTCGTCCACGAAGCCGCGCCAGGTTTCCGGTTGCAGGTAGTGCTCGTAGGTGACGCGCCCGCCGCCGCCATGGCCGCCGCTCTCCATGCGGTCGCCCTCGGCGACGACGACCGAGACATTCAGTCGCACCAGCGGCCGCAGGTCGGCCACGCGCACGCCGTCGGCGCGCAGGATCTGCACCGCCTGCCATTCTCCGCTGATCGAGCAGCTGACCTGCCGCACGCGCGGGTCGCGGGAGCGGGCGTAGGCGTCGATGTCGGCCAGCAGCTTCACCTTCGCCTCGAAGGGGACGAGGGGCAGCGGGTTGTCCGGGATGTAGAGCGCGCGGTTGGTGCCGGGCGGCGGTTCGGCGACGGTGCCGGCGTGGCCGGCCTGGACGGCGCGCACGGTGGCGGCGGCCCGGCGGATGGCCTCCTCCGACAGGTTGGAGGCGTGGGCGAAGCCCGTCGCCTCGCCGGCGATGGCGCGCAGGCCGAATCCCTGGGTGGTGTCGAAGCTGGCCGACTTCAGCTTGCCGTCGTCCCAGCCCAGCGATTCGCTCTGCGCGTACTCCAGGTAGAGTTCGCCGTCGTCGGCGTCGTGCAAGGCTTCGGCCACGACCCCTTCGACGCGGGAACGATCCAGGCCGGCGCGGTTGAAGAACAGGTCGTCGGTGACGGCAAGCGCGCTCATGGAGACTCCGGGATGTCGGACTTTTGCAGGAGGGCGGCCGGGCGCCGGGGCTCTCGCGCCGGGACCCGGGTTTGTGGTCTAAGATCGAACCTATAGTGTGGCGACGGCAACCGCGTCCGGCAAGGCTCGTCGTCCCGCGGGGCGCCCCGGAGGCGGCCGACGGGGACCACGCAGAAGGGGAGGTTCGACGCCATGTCCGAGGATGCCGTCGCGGTCAGCCGCAACGCCGAGGCCGCCGGCCCGCAGGGGCGGGTCTTCAGGGACCACGCGCTCCGCGTCGTCCTGACCAACGAGGTTCACGCCCGCCCGTCGGAGACGCTGGGCACGCCGATGCGCGCCACCATGCTCGCCATGCTCTCGGGCGAAGGGGAGGCCGAAGGCGACCGCCGGCACCTGGAGGCGCTGTGCGACTGGGCCGGCGTGCCGCGCCCGCCGGCCGGGGCGACGCACCACAGCGGCTCCTTCGGCACCTTCCGCCTGAAGTGGGAGCGCCACACCGAATTTTCCAGCTGGACCGTGTTCCGGCCCAGCCCGCCCTCCGGCGGCAGCGCGGCCGGCCTGCTGGCCGACCCCTTCCTCGACCCGGCGCTGAACGCGGTGCCGCGCGACTGGCTGGCCGGCCTGCCCGGCGAGCTGATGGTCGGCATCCATGTCGCCGTGCTCGACGCCGACACGCCGGATCCCACGGCCAGCCAGCTCGCCGCCGTGTTCGGCTCGGAGAACCACGTCGGCACGCGGATCGCCGGGCGGGCGGCCACCGCCTGGACCGACTTCCGCATCCACGGCGACGGCTTCTCGCGCATCCTGGTCGCCGACCACAGCATGACCGGCCACCAGGCCGGCCGGGTCGTGCAGCGTCTCCTGGAGATCGAGACCTACCGGGTGATGGCCCTGCTGGCCCTGCCGGTGGCGCGCGGGGTTTTGCCGCGAATCGGCCCGATCGAGAGCGACCTTGCCGACCTCACCGTGAGCATCGCCACCCCGCACGGGCTGGAGGACGAGCGCGCGCTGCTCGACCGGCTGACCCGGCTGGCCGCCGAAACCGAGCGGATCGCCTCCGAGACCGCCTACCGCTTCGGCGCGGCGCGGGCCTACCACCAGCTCGTGGAGAAGCGGATCGAGGAGCTGCGGGAGGTCCGCATCGAGGGGCTGCCCACGGTCGGCGAGTTCATGGACCGCCGGCTCCTTCCCGCCATCCGCACCTGCGAGGCGGCCCAGGCGCGCCTCGACGCGCTGTCGGAGCGCGTCGCCCGCGCCAGCAACCTGCTGCGCACCCGGGTCGAGATCGCGGTGGAGGGGCAGAACGCCGAGCTTCTGAAGTCGATGGACCGGCGCGCGCACCTGCAACTGCGCATGCAGGAGACGGTGGAGGGGCTGTCGGTGGTGGCGATCAGCTACTACCTCGTCGGCATCGTCGGCTACGCCGCCAAGGGCCTGAAGGGCTTCGGCCTGACCGTCGATCCCGACCTGATCGTCGGCCTGATGATCCCGGTCATCATGGCCTTCGTGTGGTCGGGCGTGCGGCGCATCCGCAAGGTCGTCGCCGGCGGGCACTGAGCGGCGGCGGTCACGCCGTTCCGGTCTCCGCCCCCCTGGCGGAGCGCAGGGGAAGCTCCTTCAGGAACAGCGTCATCACCAGCGACACCACGGCCAGCCCGGCGGCCAGCAGGAACAGGGTGGCGAAGCCGTGCTCGAAGGCGGACAGCGCCGCGGCGCGCGCGGACTCCGGCAGGCCGGCCAGGGCGGCGGTGCCGTGCTCCATCACGTCGCGGCCGCTGATCCCGGGCAGGCCGGCGGCGTTCAGCCGGGCCTCGACGTCGGCGGCGAAGACGGCGCCGAACACCGCCACCCCCACCGACCCGCCGAGCGAGCGGAAGAAACCGACCGAGGCGGTGGCCGCGCCCAGGTCGCGGCGGTCCACGGCGTTCTGCACGGCCACCGTCATCACCGGCATGACCAGCCCCAGCCCGATGCCGAGCGGCACCAGGACCAGCGTCGACCCCAGCGCGTCGGACGCCGCTCCCGGCGCCAGGCCGAGCACCAGATACATTGCCGCGGCCAGCGCCAGGCCGGCCAGGGGGAAAATCTTGTAGCGGCCGCTGCGCGCGATGAGGCGGCCGCCGCCGACCGCTCCCAGCGTCATGCCGAGCACCAGGGGCAGCAGCAGCAGGCCCGACTCCGTGGCGCTCGTCCCGCGCACCAGCTGGAGGTGCAGCGGCAGGAAGACGATCCCGGCGAACAGGACCATGGCCGACACCGCCACCACCGGGTTGGCCACCGCCACCACCGGCAGGCGGAACAGGCGCGGCGGCAGGATCGGCTCCGCCGTCCGCCGCTCGTGCCCGATGAAGGCGGCGAGGAGGGCCAGCCCCAGGGCGGCGAGGCCGAGGGTGGCCGGCGCGGTCCAGGCCAGCGCCCCGCCGCCGCGCGTCACCACCAGCAGCAGGCTGGTCACCGCCCCCGCCAGCAGCCCGGCGCCCAGCCAGTCGATCCGCGGCCGTTCCCGTCCGGCCGGCAGCCGCCCCAGCGTGCGTCCGGCCATGGCCAGCGCCGCGACGCCCAGCGGCAGGTTGATGAGGAAGATCCAGCGCCAGTTCAGCGCTTCGGTGAACAGGCCGCCGAGCAGCGGTCCGGCGACGCTGGCCAGCGCGAAGACCCCGCCGATGTAGCCCTGGTAGCGGCCGCGTTCGCGCGGGGCGACCACGTCGCCGATGATGGTGAAGGCCAGCGCCATCAGCCCGCCGCCGCCGAGGCCCTGGAGGCCCCGGAAGAGGATGAGCTGGGTCATGCCCTGGGCCAGGGCGCACAGCACCGACCCCGCCAGGAACAGGAAGATCGCCGCCTGAAGCACCCGCTTGCGGCCGTAGAGGTCGCTCAGCTTGCCGTAGATCGGGGTGGTCGCGGTGGAGGCCAGAAGATAGGCGGTGACCACCCAGGGCAGCTGGTCCAGGCCGCCGAGGTCGGCGGCCATGGTCGGCAGGGCGGTGGCGACGATGGTCTGGTCCATGGCCGCCATCAGCATGGCCAGCGCCACGCCGCTGAACACCCGCAGGATCTCGCGGTGGCTGAAGGCGGGGTGGTCGGCGCTTCGGTCGGTCATGGCTCGGCTTCGTGGTTCCGCCCGGTACGGCCCCGGCGGGGCGGGCGCCGGCACACCATAGCCCCCGAGGCGTCCGGCGCAAGGACTCCGCCGCGGTGGCCGGAAGCCCCCTCGCCATCCACGCCACCGACCGGACCGGGCGGCCGGCGGCTCCGCGGCGTGCGGCACCGGCTGCATCCCGACCAGCTGGCCCGTTGGGCATGAGGGAACAAGACCTTCGTCTTGCGGGTTGTTCCACCCAAGGTGCGGGCTATCCGGGGGGAAGGGCTATGACGGACGACAGATTCCATGGGGAATCGGCCAGGCAGGGCCGGTCCCGGGAGTTATGGGCGTTTCTGTTCCTGACGGTCGTTCTGTGGCCGGTCCTGGCCATCGCCTTCGTCGGCGGCTGGGGGCTGGCGGTGTGGATCTACCAGATGATCGCCGGGCCGCCGACGGGGTGACCGGCCATGACCGACGGCGGATTCGACCCGTCGCGGCGGCGCCTCTTCACGCGCCGCGCGCATGACCCGCTGCGCCCGCCCTGGGCGCGGGCGGCGTCCTTCACCGACCTGTGCAGCCGCTGCGGGCGCTGCCGCGAGGCTTGCCCGGAGGGCATCCTCGCGCGCGGCGACGGCGGCTTTCCCGAGGTGGACTTCCGCCTCGGCGAATGCAGCTTCTGCCGGGCCTGCGCCGACGCCTGCCCGGTGGAGGCGCTGTTCGACCCGCCGGAGCGACCGCCCTGGACCGCCCGGGCGCGCGTCGCCGCGACCTGCCTCGCCCACGCCAACGTCTGCTGCGAGGCCTGCCGGGACTCCTGCGACTCGCGGGCGATCCGTTTCGCGCCGGCGCTGCGGTCGGCTCCCCGCCCGCGCGTCGATCCGGCGGCCTGCACCGGCTGCGGGGCCTGCGTGGCCGCCTGTCCGGTGGGGGCGATCACCGTGGGAGAGGGCCATGGCTAGGGAACTGCACATATCCAGTCTCATCGTCCACGCCCGCCCGGAGGCGGCGGGCGCCATCCGCGCCGCCATCGAGCGGCTGCCGGGGATGGAGGTCCACGCGGTCAGCCCGGTCGGCAAGATGGTGGTCACGCTGGAGACCGACAGCGAGGCCGAGATCGTGACGCGGCTGAACGGCGTCAGCCTGCTCGACGGCGTCTACGCCGCGACGCTGGTCTTCCATTCCGTCGAAGAGATCACCGCCACCGAAGAGGCGCCCCATGAAGCTGTCACGCCGTGATGTCCTGAAGGCGCAGGCCGCCGCAACCGCCGCCGCCGCCGCCAACATGTCCCTGCCGGCCGGGGCCGCCCCGATCGCCCCGCGCGAGGACATCGCGCTGAAATGGTCCAAGGCGCCCTGCCGCTTCTGCGGCACCGGCTGCGGCGTCATGGTCGGGGTCAAGGAGGGCCGCGTCGTCGCCACCCACGGCGACATGCAGGCCGAGGTCAACCGCGGCATCAACTGCGTGAAGGGCTACTTCCTGTCCAAGATCATGTACGGGCAGGACCGCCTCACCCAGCCGCTGATGCGCCTGCGCGACGGCGCCTACCACAAGGACGGGGAGTTCCAGCCGGTCAGCTGGGACCAGGCCTTCGACGAGATGGCCCGGCAGTGGAAGCGGGTCATCAAGGAGAAGGGGCCGGAGGCGGTCGGCATGTTCGGCTCCGGCCAGTGGACGATGTTCGAGGGCTACGCCGCCACCAAGCTGATGCGGGCGGGATTCCGGTCGAACAACCTGGACCCCAACGCCCGCCACTGCATGGCCTCGGCGGCGGTGACCTTCATCCGCACCTTCGGCATGGACGAGCCGATGGGCTGCTACGACGATTTCGAGCACGCCGACGCCTTCGTGCTGTGGGGAGCCAACATGGCGGAGATGCACCCCGTCCTGTGGACCCGCCTGACCGACCGGCGCCTGTCCCACCCGAACTGCCAGGTCGCCGTGCTCTCCACCTTCGAGCACCGCTCCAGCGACCTCGCCGACCTCAACATCATCTTCAAGCCGGGCACCGACCTGGCGATCCTCAACTACATCGCCAACCACATCATCCAGAGCGGCGCGGTGAACCGCGGCTTCGTCGAGAAGCACGCCAACTTCCGGCTGGCCAACACCGACATCGGCTACGGCCTGCGTCCCGACAACGTCCTGGAGCAGCGCGCCCAGCACGCCAACGACGCCGGCGTGTCGGCCCCGGCCTCCTTCGAGGAGTACGCCCGGCTGGTCGCCGCCTACACGGTGGACCACGCCTCCGAGCTGAGCGGCGTGCCCAAGGACCGGCTGGAGGCGCTGGCCCGCCTCTACGCCGACCCCAAGATCAAGGTCATGTCGCTGTGGACCATGGGCTTCAACCAGCATGTCCGCGGCGTGTGGGCCAACCACATGGTCTACAACCTGCATCTGCTGACCGGGAAGATCGCCGAGCCGGGCAACAGCCCCTTCTCGCTGACCGGGCAGCCCTCGGCCTGCGGCACGGCGCGCGAGGTCGGCACCTTCTCCCACCGCCTGCCGGCGGACATGCAGGTGACCAACGCCGAGCACCGCAGGATCGTGGAGACGGCCTGGGGGATCCCGCCGGGGACCATCCCCGACAAGGCCGGCTACCACGCCGTCCAGCAGGACCGGATGCTCAAGGACGGCAAGCTGAACGCCTACTGGATCATGGTCAACAACAACCTCCAGACGGCGCCCAACACCAACAACGAGACCTATCCGGGCTACCGCAACCCCGACAACTTCATCGTCGTGTCGGACGCCTACCCGACGGTGACCGCCATGGCCGCCGACCTCATCCTGCCCGCCGCCATGTGGGTGGAGAAGGAGGGCGCCTACGGCAACGCCGAGCGGCGCACCCAGTTCTGGCGCCAGCTCGTCAAGGCGCCGGGCGACGCCCGCTCCGACCTCTGGCAGCTCGTGGAGTTCTCCAAGCGCTTCACCACCGAGGAGGTGTGGCCGGA
>JAEZHQ010000177.1 GCA_023416455.1 Pseudomonadota bacterium
CCGCCAGCGCGGGCGGCAGGGCGTCGCCCGCGGCGGCGGGGTGCAGCGCCGCGAGGCGCATGAGCCAGGCCATCAGCTCCAGCGGGGTGTGGCGCGGCCGCCCCCGCTCCGCCCGGGTCAGCGCCTCGCCCAGGCCCGCCAGTTCCCGCCGCGCCGTCTCGTCGGCCTTCCCGATCATCCGGACGTCTCCCTCGTGGATTCGCCGGGGATCCTGGCATGGGGCGGGACGGATCCGCAGTGATGGCGGTCACAGCCGGCCCCGCGGGCCGGCGGCCTCACGCCGAAGCGGCGGTGCCGGCGGCGAGCGCCTGGCCGACCTTGCGGACCAGCGCCTCGGGGGTGAAGGGCTTGGACAGCAGCTGGCCCGGCTCGAAGGCCGCGTCGGTGGCGATGCCGGCGTAGCCCGTCATGTAGATGACCCGCAGCTGCGGTCGCTGGTGCCGTGCGATTTCGGCCAGCTGGTGGCCGTTGAGGCCGGGCAGCCCGACGTCGGTGACCAGCAGCTGGAACGGCGCCGCGTCCGCCCCGAGCAGGGTCAGGGCGGCCGGGGCGTCCTCCGCCTCCTCCACGTCGTAGCCGGCGCTGCGCAGGGCCTCCACCGCGACGAAGCGGACGATGGCTTCGTCCTCCACCAGCAGGATGCGCGGCGGCGGCTGCATGCCCAGCTCCAGGGCGGGCTGTGCCGGCGGGCGCTCCCGCTCCGGGGCCGGCTCCCGGGCCGGCTCCCGGGTGAGGGCCGGCGGCGCCATGCTCCCGAGGGCCGGTGCCGCGGCGTGGCGCGGCAGGTAGATCTCCACCGTCGTCCCCCGGCCGGGGGTGGACAGGATGCGGGCGTCGCCGCCGGACTGGCGGACGATGCCGTACACTTGGCTGAGCCCGAGCCCGGTGCCCTGCCCGACCGGCTTGGTGGTGTAGAAGGGGTCGAAGGCGCGGGCCAGCACCTCCGCGGGCATGCCGCTGCCGGTGTCGGACACCGACAGGCGGACGTGGTCGCCCGCCCGCAGCTCCCCGATGGCCGCCGCTTCGGCGGCGGTCAGGGTGACGTTCCCGGTGCGGACGAGCAGGCGCCCGCCGTCGGGCATGGCGTCGCGGGCGTTGATGGCAAGGTTGAGGAGCGCCGTCTCCATCTGCACCGGGTCGCAGGAGGTGAGCCAGAGCCCCGGCGCGAGGTCGATTTCCAGCACCGTCGATTCCGTCATGGAGCGGCGCAGAAGCGGGGTCAGCCCCTCCACCAGGGCGTTGAGGTCCTCGGCGCGCGGGTTGAGCGGCTGCTGGCGGGCGAAGGCGAGCAGGCGCTGGGTCAGCAGCGCCGCCCGGTTGGCGCCCTGGAGGGCGACGTCCACCGGACCGGCGATGTCCCCGTCGGTGCCGATGCGGGTGCGGATCGTCTCCAGGCTGCCGATGACGGCGGTCAGCAGGTTGTTGAAGTCGTGGGCGATGCCGCCGGTCAGCTTGCCGATGGCTTCCAGCTTCTGGCTCTGGCGCAGGGCGGTTTCGGCCTGCTCGCGCCGGGCGGCCTCCTGCTCCAGGCGGACCAGCGCCGCGTGCTCGCGGTTGGTCTGGCGCAGCGCCAGCAGGGTCATCAGGAACAGCGACAGCGCCGCCCCGCCGCACAGCAGGCCGTAGATCAGGACGTTCTGGTGCCAGCGCGCCAGCACCGCGTCGGTGCCGCCGGCCAGCATGATGTAGAGCGGGTAGGGGCCGACCTTGCGGTAGGCGACCATGCGCTCGATCTGGTCGATGGAGGAGCGGCCCATGTATAAGCCGGCCTCGGGCTTGGCCGCGATGGCGTCCCGGAAGTTGCGGCTGGCGACATCCGGCATGCCGCCCGGCGGCGGCAGCGCCGCGTCGCGGATGAGGAAGGCGCCGTCGTCGCGAATCAGGCCGACGGCGTGGTTGGGGTAGGGGGCGGCCTCCCGGTACAGGCGCAGCAGCGTTTCGGCCCGCACCGAGACGGCGATAAGGCCATTGAAGGGGCCATTCAAGGACCCGTCGGGCGGGCCGCGCCGGCGGGCCATGACGAAGGCGTTCTCGCCGCCGGCCCCCGAGGCGGCGCGCGCAAGGACCATGTCCCGGCCGCCGTCGCGCAACGCCAGGAAGGGCTCGTGGCCGGTGTCCGCCGCCGGAGCGGGGGAGCGGCGGCTCTCCGCCACCATCGTCCCCTGCGGCGCGACCACCCGGATGGCGTCCACCACGTCCAGCTCCTGGGTGATGGCGCGCAGGACGCCGTGCAGCTCTTCCGAATGGGGAATGTCGTCCCAGGACATGCCGGCCATGCGCCGCTCCACCTGACGGATCACCAGGGCCTGGATCTCCAGCAGGCGGAGCGCGTGCTCGTGCAGAATGTCCGTCGTACGCCGCAGCGATTCCTCGGCATCGCGCAGTATTCGGACTCGGTCATAGGCCGAAATCCCCACACAAACGATCAGGGGAAGAACAAGGCTGGCCACCAGAATTCCCGACAGGCTTCGTATCGGCCATTTGAGGAATGGTCTCATCGGGGTCATCCGGTGATTCTTGTTCCGCCAAGGCCGGAACGACTGCGGGCGAGAGAAGGTTAGGGCAATCGGCGGCGGCCCAGAAGGGGTAAATTCACCCGACCGGCGGCGCGTGCCAATCCCGGGCTTTCCCGCTATAGTCGGACGGCCGCAGCGTCGCCACCGCACGGGCGCGCCCCAGGCTGGCTTTCCGGACTCCGCCCGCAGCCCACAGGGGGGAAGGCGGACCCGGGGAAACCGGCAGAACCACGCGGTCCGCAGGTTTAGGATCGGCCCCACTCCCGGGAAGGCTTTTCGTCTTGTCCATGCTCACCACCCGCTCCGCCCCGCCGCCGCCCGACCCCGCCCCCAACATCCCGAACAAGCGGGCGATCATTTCCCGACGCAAGCTGGCGGAGGAGCTGGAGGGGCTGGTCCGGGAGCATGGGACCGGCGACCGGCTGCGACCCGCCCTCATCGCCTGCCTGCGCGACGCGCTGAACCGCGGCCGGGCCGAGGTGCGGACGCGCTTCGACGCCAGGGGGTCGGGGGAGGATTGCGTCCAGCAGACCTGCTACCTGGCCGACCGGCTGGTCGGGACGCTCGCCGACTTCACGGTCCTGCACATCTTCCCCTCGGCCAACCCGACCGCGGGCGAGGTGTTCGACATCGTCGCCACCGGCGGCTACGGGCGTGGCGAGCTGGCCCCCTTCTCCGACATCGACCTGCTGTTCCTGCTGCCCTACAAGCGCACGCCGCGGGTGGAGCAGGTGGTCGAGTACATGCTCTACATCCTGTGGGACCTGGGGCTGAAGGTCGGCCACGCGGTGCGCAGCGTCGACGACTGCATCCGCCAGTCCAAGGCCGACGTCACCATCCGCACCGCCATCCTGGAAGGGCGCTACCTGTGGGGTCCGCGCAAGCTGTTCACCGAGCTGCGCCGGCGCTTCGACAAGGAGGTGGTGGCCGGGACCGGCCCCGAGTTCGTCGAGGCCAAGCTGGCCGAGCGCGACAACCGCCACCTGAAGCTGGGCGACAGCCGCTACGTGCTGGAGCCCAACCTGAAGGACGGCAAGGGGGGCCTGCGCGACCTCCAGACCCTGTTCTGGATCGCCAAGTACCTCTACCGCGTGGAAAGCGTGGACGAGCTGGTCGGCAAGGGCGTGCTGCTGCCGGAGGAGGCGCAGCGCTTCGCCAAGGCGCAGAACTTCCTGTGGACGGCGCGCTGCCACCTGCACTACCTGACCGGCCGGCTGGAGGACCGCCTGACCTTCGACGTGCAGTCGGAGATCGGCAGCCGCATGGGCTACACCGAGCACGCCGGGACCAAGGGCGTCGAGCGCTTCATGAAGCATTACTTCCTGGTGGCCAAGGACGTGGGCGACCTCACCCGCATCTTCTGCGCCGCCCTGGAGGCCGAGTCCAAGCGCCCGCCGCGCTTCAACATCCTGCGGCTGGCCGTCCTCGCCCGGCCCAAGGACGTGGACGGCTTCATCGTCGACGGCGAGCGCCTCAACGTGCGCAGCGACCGCCAGTTCAAGGAGCAGCCGCTCGACATGATCCGGCTGTTCCACTGCGCCCAGCAGAACGACATCGACATCCACCCCCACGCGCTGCGCGCCATCACGCGCTCGCTGGCGGCGGTGGGGCCGAAGCTGCGCGCCGACCCCGAGGCCAACCGCCTGTTCATGGAGATCCTGACCGGGCCCAAGGATCCGGAGATCACGCTGCGCCGCATGAACGAGGCCGGCGTGCTCGCCCGCTTCATCCCCGACTTCGGCCGGGTGGTGGCGCAGATGCAGTACGACATGTACCACGTCTATACGGTGGACGAGCACACGCTGTTCGCCATCGGCATCCTTCACAAGATTGAATCCGGGGAGCTGCAGGACGAGCTGCCCCTGTCGTCCGAGGTGATCCACAAGGTGGTGTCACGCCGGGCCTTGTATGTGGCGGTGCTGCTCCATGATATCGCCAAGGGCCGGGGCGGTGACCATTCGGTCCTGGGCGCGCGGGTCGCGGAAAAGCTGTGCCCCAGACTGGGTCTGACTGCGGAAGAAACGGAAACCGTTGCCTGGCTGGTGCGCTGGCATCTGGCCATGTCCTACACCGCCTTCAAACGCGATCTGGAAGACGAAAAGACGGCTCGCGACTTTGTGGAACTGGTCCAGTCGCCGGAACGCCTCCGCCTGTTGCTGGTTCTGACCGTCGCTGACATCCGGGCGGTGGGGCCGCAGCGCTGGAACAACTGGAAGGCCACACTTCTGCGTGAACTTTATAACCGCGCTGAAGAGCTGATGTCGGGCGGTCTCCTGTCAGATGCCCGCAACCAGCGGATCAAGGCAGCGCAGGAAGCCCTGCGCACCGAGCTGGTCGATTTCGATGATGCCGGTTTTGAGCGTCATCTGGCCCTGGGTTATCCGGGATATTGGCTGGCCTTCGATAC
>JAEZHQ010000406.1 GCA_023416455.1 Pseudomonadota bacterium
GGCGACTCGATCATGGCCTTCTGGGGCGCGCCGGAAGAGCAGCCGGACCACGCCGCCCGCGCGCTGCGCGCCGCCCATGCGGTGGCCGCCGTCGTGCGCGCCGGCAACCGCCGCCGGGCGGCGGCCGGCCTGCCGCCGATCCGCTTGCGCATCGGCCTGCATTCGGGTCCGGTCGTGGTCGGCAACATCGGCTCGCGCAGCCGGCTCAACTACACCATCGTCGGCGACACGGTGAACGTCGCCGCCCGCATCGAGGAGCTGGCCTCCAGCCTGCAAGGCGACGCCGAGGTCATCGTCCTGGCCAGCGCCGCCACCGCCTTCCAGGGCGACGGCGCCGCCCCGCTGGACTGCGTGGGCGGGCACCCGCTGCGCGGCCGCTCCGGCACCACCGAGGTGTGGCGGGTGGCGCTGGACGAGGAGGCGGAAGACATGGAGGCGGAAGACGTGGATGCGGGAGACGAGGAGGCGGGGGCCGAGGAGGAGGAAAGCGGGAGGGAGCGGGTCGGGCAGAGGGTCTGAGCGGGCGGAAGGCGCTCCGCGCCCCCCTGGCCCGGCGGGACCGGGACGGCGGCGGGGTCAGGCTTCCACGAGCAGGTCCGAATAGCCCTCGACGCGCTTCAGCATGGACTGCCGGAGCTTGAGCAGCGCCCGGTGTTCGAGTTGGCGCACGCGCTCCTTGCTGACGCCCAGCTCACGCCCCAGCTCCTCCAGCGTGGCGCCCTCCTCGCGCAGGCGGCGCTCCTGGATGATGGTGCGTTCGCGCGGCGACAGCTCGCCCAGCGCCTCCGACAGCCACTGCGAGCGGGTGCGCGAGTCGCGCATGCCGATCACCACCTCCTCCGGCGAAGGCCGCTGGTCGGCGAGGAAGTCCTGCCAGTCCTCGTCGGAGCCGTCGGCGACGGGGGAGTTCAGCGACTGGTCGGAGGCGGACAGCCGCATCTCCATCGCCTCGACCTCGGTGACGTCGACCTGGAGTTCGCTGGCGATCCACTCGCGCCCTTCCTTGGTCAGGCTGCTGCCGCCGCCCTGGCTGGCGTTGTCGATCCTGGCGCGCAGCCGGCGCAGGTTGAAGAACAGCGACTTCTGCGCGGCGGTCGTGCCGGTGCGCACGATCGACCAGTTGCGCAGGATGTAGTCCTGCATGGCCGAACGGATCCACCAGGCGGCGTAGGTGGAGAAGCGCACCTCGCGGTCGGGCTCGAAGCGGCTCGCCGCCTGCATCAGGCCGACGTTGCCCTCCTGGACGAGGTCGCCCATGGGCAGCCCGTAGTTCCGGAAGCGCGCCGCCGTCGCCACCACCAGCCGCGTGTAGGCGCGCACCAGCTCGTGGAGCGCCCGTTCGTCGCCGCCGTCGCGCCATTTGCGGGCAAGGCCGAATTCGTGGTCACGAGTCAGCAGAGGCTCGCGCATGGAGGCCTTGATGAAACTCAGGTTCGCGCGCTGAGTCTCGGGATCGTCGATGTAAGCCATACGTCCCTTCCTTCCCGTCTGGGCGGCCCTGGTTCCCGGTGCGGATCCGGCCCGGATCCCCATGGTCCGTCGGTCGTCTCGGGATGCCGACGGTTGGGACAACAGCCGTTCCCCCGCCCCGTTGCATGGTGATACGCAGGACGGGGGGGAAGTGGATCACCGCTGCCGGGCGGGAATCGGTGGCGGGCGGCCTGGCATGGGTAGCCTGGAAGGAGCAGCGGCGGGATCAGGCCTGGAAAAGTTCCAGGATGTCGCCCGACGGGGTCAGGCAGGCGCAGACGAGGTGCCCGCCGAAACCGCAGCCGCCGTCCAGCGTCGCCGTGTGGTCGCCCACCGCGGCGCCCTGGCGGGCCGGGTCGAAACCGCGCACGACCCGCGAGAAGCCGCCGTAAGGACCGGACAGCCGGGAAAAGCCGCCGCCGCCCCACCAGAAGGCGTCGCCCTGCTCCTCAAGGGACCGGCGCGCGTCGATGCCGGCGCTGACCAGCAGCAGCCCGCGCCCCTCCTCGCCGGGTGGGCGGGCGTAGGCAGCGCGGCGCAGCGCGCTGAACAGGTTCTCGTGGCCGGGGCGGGCCTGCATGGCCCGGCGGAGTCCCTGGGTCCAGCGGCCGAGCGCCATCGCCCCGCCGCGCGCCGCCGCCATGCCCTGCTCGGGCGAGCCGCCGTAGGCGGCCAGCGTGGTGGCCGCCCCCTGGCGCATCATCCAGTCGAGCACCTGCGGGGGATCGGGGGCGAATTGGAGCTGGAGGAGCTTCTGCCACATCTCCTCCTGCGCCCCGCGCAGGTAGACGATGTCGCCCGCCGCCATGCCGCGCCGGGCGAGCAGGGTGCGGCGGAAGGCGAGCAGCGCGTCCAGGGTCTCCAGGACCCGCTCCCCCCAGCCGATCATGTTGCCGAGATAAACGAGGCGGTCGCCGGGCAGGAAACGCGCCGCCACCGCCCCGTGCACCGCCTCCAGATGGTCGGGCTGCGCGTGCACGGCCCCGATGGCCCAGACGCGCCGCGGGCGGCCGAGGTCGGTGAATTTCTGCGGTTCAGCCATGCGGTCGCGCGCTCACTCCTGCCGGACGGTTCCGGGCGGAGTGTAGCGCGGCGCATGGGGGAAGAAAGGCGAAATCTTTGGGACAAGGTCTTTGGGACAAGGGGGGCGACCAGATGCCCCCCGCCCCTCTTTCGAAACGGTCTCAGGCGGCCTTCTTTTTCAGGCGGCCTTCTTCAGGACCAGTTCCAGCCGCTCGGTCGCCTTCAGCTCGTCGATCTTCTCGACGGCGGCGAGTTCGCGGGCCAGGCGCTCCAGCGCGGCCTGGTAGATCTGGCGCTCGCTGTAGGACTGGTCGGACTGGTCGGCACCGCGGTACAGGTCGCGCACCACCTCGGCGATGGACACCGGGTCGCCGGAGTTGATCTTGGCCTCATACTCCTGGGCACGGCGGCTCCACATGGTGCGGCGGACACGCGAGCGGCCTTGCAGGGTCTCCAGCGCGACCTTGATGCGGTCCTTGGTGCTCAGCCGGCGCAGCCCCGCGTTGCGGGCCTTGGTGACGGGAACCTTGAGCGTCATGCGCTCTTTTTCAAACGTGATCGCGTAGAGCTGAATGTCTTGGCCAGCGATGCTGTGGGTCTCGATCCCCTCGACCCGACCGACACCATGGGCCGGGTAGACGACGAAGTCACCGGCCTCGAAGTCAAGCTTGTTCGACATGTGGGTTGGCTCTCACTTCTCGCGATCTCGCCATTTTGCCGCCCCGGTGGAACGGGGCGAAAAAGGACCCTGCAACGACCACGCACCGTGGGGATGGACACCGCCACGCCGCGTCAGGTTGTCATGAGTCCTTTTTAATAGGAACGCCGGCAATGGCGCCAAGGCCGGCACCGGGACCGCATTATAGCGATGTTACGGCCGAGTTACAAAGGTTACGCACGGGCGGCCGTCCGGATTCCGCAACCGGCCGCCCATATCCGACCTGCCGATTTTGCATGGCAGCAAAAATCCGCCGCAGCCGCCCGGACGGCCGCGACTCAGCTTCCCGTGCCGGGCTTCGGGGAGAAGAACTTCTCGAACTTGCCGCTCTCGCCCTTGAAGCGGTCGGCGTCCGGCAGGGCGTCCTTGCGGCGGGTGAGGTTCGGCCACTGGGCCGCGTAATCGCGGTTGAGCGCCATCCACGCCTCGGCCGTGGAGTCGGTGTCGGGCACGATGGCCTCGGCCGGGCATTCCGGCTCGCACACGCCGCAGTCGATGCACTCGTCGGGGTGGATCACCAGCATGTTCTCGCCCTCGTAGAAGCAATCCACGGGGCACACCTCGACGCAGTCGGTGTACTTGCACTTGATGCAGCCGTCGGTGACGACGTAGGGCATGATTCGTTCTCCGGTGTTCTCGCCTGTCCCGGCGCGCTCGGCGCCCCGGAGCCGGCCGCTTCGGCCGCCCGTGCCCGGCCATCCGCTTCAGGCCCGCCGCTCGGCCAAAATCCCCGGCCAGCCCTTGCCTTGCGCGGCGGCCCTCAAGAGATATGACCCCGACGGCCGCGCCTGCCTAGCATGCCGCGCGCGCGCGGTTCAACCCCATCGGTGGTGTGGGCGCTTGCGCCGCAGCCCCATCGCCGCCCACCGCCGCCAGGAAGGCCCGCAGCGCGCCCGTTTCCGCGCTGTCCACCCGCCGCACGAAGCGCGTCGGCATGTGGGCGAGGGCCGGCGGCAGCGGGCGGGTGACGAACAGGCCGTGCCAGGGCTCGCGCTCCACCACCGCGCGGGGCAGGACGGTGACCCCCATCCCCGCCCCGACGCAGCCGAGGATGGCCTCCAGAGACCCGAACTCCAGCAGCCGGCAGGGCACCCGGCCGGCCTCGCGCATGGCGGTCTCCGCCCGCGCCCGGTAGGCGCAGCCGCGGCGGAAGGCCAGCAGGGTCATGCGCCCGCTCTGCGCGGTGATCCCGGCGGCCGGCTCGACCAGGACCAGCTCCTCCTCGAAAGCCGGAACGGTGACCAGCTCGGGATGCTCGACCATTCCGGCGACGAAGGCGCCGTCGATGCGGCCGGCCAGAACCTCGCCGACCATGTGCTCCGACGGACCGGGCAGGATCGTCAGCTCGATCTCCGGATGGTCGGCGTGGAAGCGGGCGAGGATCGGCGGCAGGCGCACCGCGGCGGTGGTCTCCATGGTGCCGACGCTGAGCCGCCCGCCGCCGCCCGCGGCGTCGGCCACCGCGTCGCGCGCCTGCGCCACCAGCCGCAGCACGCGCTCGGCGTAGTCGGCCAGCACGCGGCCGGCCGGGGTCGGGGCCATGCCGCGGCTCAGCCGCCGGAACAGGGGCACCCCCAGATCCTCCTCCAACCGCTTCAGCCGCGCGGTCACGTTCGATTGCACGCAGTTCAGCGCGTCCGCCGCCCGGCTGACGCTGCCGGTGTCGGCGACCGCCTTCACCACCCGCAGGCCCGCGAGATCCATGGCACGCTCCCCATCACATTCAGTGAACTCTAGCATCGAAATAATTCATTGGAAATGAGAGGGGAGGCCGCGCAAGGATGGATTCGACCAGGGGTGGGAGAGACAGCGATGATCCGGGTGCTGATCGGCGGCGTGCTGGCGCTGGCCATCGCGATGGGTGTTGGGCGCTTCGCCTTCACACCGATCCTGCCGGCGATGCAGGCGGCAACCGGGCTGGGGGCTGACGGGGCGGGGCTGCTCGCCTCGCTCAACTATCTGGGCTATTTCGTGGGCGCGCTGGTCGTCGGGCTGGTGCCCCACGGGGCGGTGCGCACCGCCGTCTTCCGCATCGCGCTGGTCGCCAGCGTCGCCTCCACCGCCGGCATGGGCCTCACCGGAAGCATGGCGGGCTGGGGCGTTCTGCGCTTCATCTCGGGGCTGGCCAGCGCCGGGCTGTTCATCCTGGGCATCTCCATGGTGCTGGACGCGCTGGCCCGCAACGGGCGGGAACGCTGGACCGGCTGGCTCTACACCGGCATCGGCATCGGCATCGCGGCCAGCGGCCTGTTCGTGGCGCTGCTCGGCGAGCGGCTGGGCTGGCGCGGCGACTGGCTGTGGCTGGGCGCGATCTGCGCGGCGGCGGGCACGCTGCCCTGGCTGTGGGTCACCGACCCGCCCGC
>JAEZHQ010000468.1 GCA_023416455.1 Pseudomonadota bacterium
CACCCGGCCGGCACGGCGGAAGCCGGGCCGGAGCCCGGCGCGGACGGCCGGACCCGGCTTCGCGGTACCTGAGAGCGGATCGTGTAAGGCGGGAATCGCTTTGAAGCGTGAAGCCGCTGGCAGAACAGCTTGCAGAACAAGGGCCAGGAGTTTCGTGCGTTTCAGATTGAACACGCGAAACTCCAGCCATACGGCGGATGCTGCCCGCCCTTTCGAAGGTTTGACGGTTCCGCGGGAGGGCCGGGTGGGCGCCGCGGAAAAAAGTTGCGGCCGGATACCAGGGCCGGGCGTCAGGACTTTCCGGCCCCGGCATCCATCAACGCAGCCGCATCCGACGCCGCCGCATCGATCCGTCGGGTTCTGCCGGTGGGAAGCGCGGTGCGCTTCCGGTTCGACGCACGGCGCCCCGCCGCCGCGCCGTCAGGCGGCGATGCCGAGGATGGCGCGGGCCTCCGCCACGGTTGCGACCCGCTGCCCCAGCAGCGCGATGATCGAGGCGGCCTTTTCGACCAGCTCGGCGTTGCTGCCGGCAAGGCGGTTGCGCTCCAGGTAGAGGTTGTCCTCCAGCCCGACCCGCACGTTGCCGCCGAGAAGAACCGCCTGGGCGACCATGGGGAACTGCTGGGCGCCGACGCCGAAGGCGAACCAGTGCGATCCCGGCGGCAGGAGCTGCTGCATGAAGGCCATGGCCTGCGGGGTCGCCGGCTGCGCCCAGCGCACCCCCAGGCAGATCTGGAACAGGGCCGGCGACGGCAGCTCGCCCCGCTCCAGCATGGCGCGGGCCAGCATGACGTGCCCGGCCTCGAACACCTCCAGCTCCGGCATGACGCCGGCGGCCGCCGCCTCCGCGGCCATGGCCTTCAGATGGCCGGGGGTGTTGACGAAGGCGTGCTCGCCCATGTTCATCGTGCCCATGTCGAGCGAGCAGATGTCCGGCCGCAGCGCGGCGATGTGGCGGGTCCGTGCCTGCGGGCTGGCCAGCGTGGTGCCGGGGCCGGGTTGGCTCGGGTCCCCGGTCCCGGGCACGAAGCGGGCGCCCATGCCGGTGGTCAGGTTGACGATCACGTCGGTGCCGCTGTCGCGGATGCGCTGGACGACCTCCTCGTACAGCGCAAGTTCCATGCTGGGCCGGCCGGTCTCGGGATCGCGGACGTGGATGTGGACGATGGCCGCCCCGGCCCGCGCGGCGCCGATGGCGGATTCGGCGATCTGCCGGGGCGTCACCGGCACCGCCGGGCTCTTGCCGACGGTATCGCCGCTGCCCGTGACGGCGCAGCAGACGATGACGGGGGCCGGGTTGCCCGGTTCATTCATGGCTAGCGCTCCCCAAGGGTGCGTTGGACGGATTTGCGGCGGAAGAACTCCCCGACCAGCACGACCAGCGTGACGCCGATCAGGACGACGGTGGAGACGGCGGCGAGCAGCGGGCTGACCTTCAGAAGGGCGTCGTCCCACATCTGCTTGGGCAGGGTGGCGCTGAGCCCGCCGGTGACGAACAGCGCCACCGTCAGCTCGTCGAAGGACACCACGAAGGCGAACAGGAAGGAGGAGATCAGGCCCGGCCGGATCAGCGGGATGGTGATCAGCCGGACCGCCTGCCAGGGCCGCGCGCCCAGCGTCCCGGCGGCCTGCTCCAGGCGCCCGTCGTGCGACTTCAGCACGGCGATCATGGTGATGATCACGTAGGGCACCGCCAGCACGACGTGGCTGAGGACGAGTCCCACGGTGCTGCCCACCAGCCCGATCTTGGCGAAGAAGTAGAAGAGGGCGAGCGCGATGATCATGCGCGGCAGGATCATCGGCAGCAGCATGAAGGCGAGGACGGCACCGCGCAGGCGGAAATCCTGCTTGACCAGGACGAAGGCGGCGGGCGCCCCGATCAGCACCGCCAGCGCCGCCGCGGCCAGCCCGACCACCAGCGACCGCCATGCCGCACCCAGCCAGACCGGCGACTGGAAGAAGTCCTCGTACCATTTCAGGGTGAAGCCCTTCGGCGGCCATTCCAGGAAGGCGCTCTCGGTGAAGGAGACCGGGATGACGACCAGGCTCGGCAGCACCAGGAAGGCGAGCACCAGGAACACGCCCAGGGTGAAGGCGGCCCCGCCCTCGCGGACCGCCGGCCCGCCAGCCAGCCGGTCACGGCCGCGCGACGCCAGGTCGCTCACCCAGCCCAGCCCGGCCAGGACGCGCTCGGCCCCGGCGCGGAGCAGCCGCGAGACCGGGCCGGGCGGCTTGGCGGCCGAGGAGGACCGCTCGCCGGACAGGGTCGACAGTCCGATCACCCGGTCGTAGAGGACGAACACCACCAGCGTCGCCAGCAGCAGCAGCGTGGCGATGGCCGACGCGAAGCCCCAGTTCAGCATGGTCTGCACGTTGTCGATGATGACCTGGGTGATCATCGTGTCGCGGGCGCCGCCGAGCAGCGCCGGGGTGATGAAGAAACCGAGGGCCGAGATGAAGACGGTCAGGCCGGCCGCCGCCACGCCCGGCATCGACAGCGGCAGGTAGATGCGCAGGAAGGCCTGCCCGCCGCGCGCGCCCAGCGTGCCGGCGGCGCGGGTCAGATCCTTGGGAATGCCCTCCATCACAGAGGACATGGTCAGGATGGCGATCGGCATCAGCGCGTGGGTCATGCCGATGAGGACGCCGACCTCGTTGTAGATGAGCTGGGGAATGTCGGTGATGCCGAACCAGCCGCCGACCTGGGACACCAGCCCGTTGCGCCCGAGCATGATGATCCAGGCGAAGGTTCGGACCAGGAAGCTGGTCCAGAAGGGCAGCAGCACCAGAAGCGCGATGATCCCGCGCCGGCCTCGCCCGGCGTTGGCCAGCGCGTAGGCCACCGGGTAGCCGAGGACGAGGCAGATCAGCGTGGTCCAGGCCGAAACCTCGAAGGTGTTCAGCAGGATACGCAGATAGGTGCGCGAGGAGAACAGGCGGGCGTAATGGCCGAGCGACCAGTCGCCCTGGCGGTCGACCGCGCTGACCAGCAGGATCTGGCCCACCGGCACCGCCATGAAGACGACCAGCAGGAGGAGGACGGGCCACAACGGCCAGGTGCGCGCCAACGCGCCGGTCCCCGCCCTCATGGCGCTCCCCCGTCGCGGACGCTGTCACGGTCGAGCAGAATGCCGGCGTCCGCCGCCCAGTCGACGCGGACGGCCTCGCCGGCGCGCCGGGCGGGCGCCCCGACGCCGGTCAGGCTCTTGGCGATGACGGCGGTGCCGTTGTCCAGCCGCACCACCGTGCGCACGATGCCGCCCAGCATGGTGGACAGCTCCACCGTGCCGGCCAGCCCCTCGCCGGCGCCGGCCGGCTGGAGGATGATCTGCTCCGGACGCACCATCAGCGTGAGCGGAGCGTCCGCCCGCAGGCCGCCCGTCGGGGCGGGCGGCATGGAGCGGTGGCCGAAGACGTCGACCACGGGGGCCGGCGTCCGCACCGCCAGCCGCGCCGGAAACAGGTTCGATTCGCCGAGGAAGTCGGCGGCGAAGCGGCTCGCCGGCCGGAAATAGAGGTCGGCCGGCGTGCCCAGCTGCTCGATGCCGCCGCGGTTCATCAGGCAGATGCGGTCGGACATCGCCATCGCCTCGTCCTGGTCGTGGGTGACGTAGAGGACGGTGGCGTTCAGTTCCCTCTGAAGCTGCTTGATCTCGAACTGCATGTGGTCGCGCAGCTTCTTGTCGAGCGCGCCCAGCGGCTCGTCCATCAGGATGATGGACGGCCGGTAGACGACACAGCGGGCGAGCGCGATGCGCTGCTGCTGGCCGCCGGACAGCTCGCGCGGGTAGCGCTCCGCCACATGTTCCAGCCGCACCAGCTCCAGCGCCTTGGCCACGGCGTCGCGGATCGCCCGGTCGTTCCACCGCCGCATCCGCAGCGGGAAGGCGATGTTCTCGAAGACGGTCATGTGCGGGAACAGGGCATAGCTCTGGAAAACCATGCCGATGTCGCGGGCGTGGCTGGGCAGCCGCAGGGCGTCGCGCCCGTCGATCATCAGGCGGCCGCCATCGGCCTGGACCAGGCCCGCGATGATCATCAGGAGGGTGGTCTTGCCCGACCCCGACGGGCCGAGCAGGGTCAGGAATTCCCCGGGGGGCATGGAAATGTCGGTACCGTCCAGCGCCGTGAACGAGCCATAGACCTTCCGCAACCCGGCGCAAATGAGCTTGGCGTGCGGCGAATCGCGCCGAACGCCAAGGCCCGTGTTCTCGGCGTGCTCAGCCACCGCGGTCATATCAGTCCAGCAGCCAGGTGTTGAACTGCTGCAAGGCACTCTCCTGGTTCTTGCTCCAATAGGTGTGGTCCTGATAGACGAGCCGGTCGAAATGCTCCGGCGCGGTGGGCAGGATGGCGGTGCGCGCCTTGTCGAGGTGGGCGAACGCCTTCGGGTTGGTCGGCCCGTAGCTGATGATCTTGGCGAAGGCCGCCTGACGCTCCGGATTGGCGCAGTACTTGATGAAGGTCTGACCGAGGTCGCGCTTGGGGTTGCCCTTCGGGATGGTCCAGCCCTCGACGCCGTAGAGGCCCTGGTTCCACACCAGCTTCACCGGCGCGTTGTCGTCGATGGGGGCCTGGACGCGGGCGTTCCAGCTCGCCACGAGGTCGGCCTCGCCGGTCTTGAGCATCTGCGACGCCTGGGCGCCGCCGGTCCACCACACCGCCACATGGTCGCGGATCTGGTCGAGCTTCTTCAGGGCGCGCGGGATGTCCAGCGGGTACAGCGCGTCCGGCGCCACCCCGTCGGCGAGCAGCGCCTCCTCCAGCGTGTCGATGGCGTTCTTGCTCAGCGAGCGGCGGCCCGGGAAGCGGGCGGTGTCCCAGAAGTCGGCCCAGCTGTTCGGCTCGCCCTTGACGGTGTCGGTGCGGTAGCCGAAGACCGAGGCATAGACGTCGGTGCCCATCAGGAAGGTGCTGCGGGCGCGCGGGATGAGGTCGGCCATGTCCGGCCCCGACCAGTCGATCGGCTCCAGATAGCCCTGCTCGCCCAGCAGGTCGGCGCCGCCCACCCGGTTCAGCACCACGTCCCAGCTGTAGGACTTGGCCTCCACCATCGCCTTGACCTGGGCCAGCGGGTCGGTGGTCGCCGAGGCCGGCACGATCTTGATCCCGGTCTCCGCCGTGAAGGGCTTGTAGTAGGCTTCGACCACGGCGGTCTGGTAGAGACCGCCGGCGTCGCGGATGACCAAGGTGTCGGCGGCCCTGGCCTTCCCCGTCAGGATGGCCGGCATCGCCAGCCCGCCGGCGACGGCGGCGATGGACTTGAGGGCGGTCCGGCGCGAAACGGACCCAGTCTTCGGCGTGCTCGTCATCTCTTTCCCTTCCTGTTCGACGGTCTTTGTTCAACGCGGCATTCTTGCGATGCCGACATCCTGGAGCCGATGTGTCAACCGGCTGCGCGGCGGCGCTCGCGCTCCTGGAAGAAGCGCTCCATGCAGGCCTGCGGCTCGCCGCTGGCGAAGGCTTCGGCCTGGATGACGTGGCCGGCCTCCAAAGCCTCGCGGAAGCCGGCCTCGGTGACGGCCGCGAATCGGCGCTTGTTGGCCCGCATCGCCCCCGGCGGCTTGGCGGCCAGCATAGCCGCCACCTCGATCGCCTTGGCCAGGACGTCGGCCTGCGGAACCAGATGGTGGATCAGCCCGATGGCCTGGCATTCCCGCGCGTCCATCATGCGCCCGGTGAGGGTCAGCTCGACGGTCCGCGACAGGCCGATCCGGTCCATCATCAGCCAGGGGCCGAGCGTGCTGGGAATGCCCGAATTGATCTCCGGCTGGCCCATGGTCACCCCGGCATGGCCGATCCGCACGTCCGCCATGATGGCGACCTGGAAGGCCGATCCTGCGGCGACGCCGTTCAGCGCGGCGACCAGCGGTTTGGACAGACCGCGGATCACCTCATAGTAGCGCGTCCAGCCGTCCAGCCAGTCGTGGGCGTCGCCCTCGCCGGAGAAGGCCTTGGTCTCGGCCAGATCCTGGCCGGCGCAAAAGGCGCGGTCGCCGGCACCGGTCAGAACGACGGCCCCGATCGCCGGATCGGCGTCGGCCGCGAGCAGCGCCCGCGCCACCTCGGCGCGCATGGCGGCGGTCCAGGCGTTGAGCGCCTCCGGGCGGTTCAGCGTGATGATCAGGACGGCGTCCCGCTGTTCGGTGAGGACCGTTTGCTCGGTCATGAGATGCCTCTCGCGTGGTTGGGATCCGGTTGCCACCGGGTCGCCCATAACTATCTTCATAAGATATGTGATATTGCAATAAGATACTTACTTGCGCTACAGGAATTAACGGGGTGGCGCGACCGCGCCGCTCGGCGTAACAGTCGCGTCAAAGAACGGGCGCGTGGTGGAGCTGAAGGCCAGCATGGTGGACGACGATCTCGCGGAAAGCCGCAAATCCAGCCTCTTCGTCGGATCCCTTGAGAAGGGGCTCCAGATCCTGCGCACCTTCGACCGCGAGCGCCGGGAGATGGGGTTGTTCGAGCTGGCGGAGGCGAGCGGGCTGGACAAAAGCTCGACCCAGCGCTTCACCTACACGCTGCACGCCCTGGGCTTCCTCAAGAAGGACGCCGCCACCAAGAAATACGCGCTGTCCCCCAAGGTCCTGGAACTGGGCTTCTCCTACCTCTACGCCAACAGCATGCTTGAGCACGCAATGCCGCTGCTGTACGAGGCCAACCAGACCTGCGGCGAGACGATCAACATCAGCGAGCTGCTGGGGACCGAGGTCGTCTACATCGCGCGGGTGCCGGGCCGCCACCTCATCTCGGTGGACATCTTCCTGGGCATGCGGGTGCCGGCCTTCGCCTGCGCGCCCGGCCGCGCCATCCTGGCCTTCCTCGACCCGGCCGAGGCCGCCGCCGTCCTCGACCGCACCGAGCTGCGCAAATTCACCGCCGCCACCCTCGCCACCCGCCCCGCGTTGGAGCGCGAGCTGGCCCGCATCCGGCGTGACGGCTACGCGCTGGCGGCCGAGCAGTGCTACCCCGGCGAGCTGTCCGCCGCCGCCCCCATCCTGGACGGCCGCGGCCTGCCCATCGCCGCGCTCAACGTGTCGGTGCCGACCAGCCGCTGGTCGGTCGCCGAGGTCAAGGAAAAGCTGGTGCCGCTCATCCTGGAGACGGCCGCCCTGATCGCACGGGGGGGAGCGCCGAAGCCTCATCGCTGGTCCGATCCGCGTCTGCCGGCGCTTGCGACCAGGAAGCGCCGGTCGAGCGCGCCGGGGAAGTCGTGAGGAGCGGCGCCCGGGGAACGCCGGCCCCGGACGCCAGGTCATCGCCGCCACATACCAGCGGCTTTTGATGGTGGCCCATCAAAAGCCTTTGCCTCAATCGCCGGCGGGGCCGTCCGGCCCCCCTGGCTTTCGTGGGCATGCTTTCGCGGGCATGAGCCCGCGGGGCCGCCGTCGCGGCCCTCCAGCGGCACCGGTCAAAGACCGGTGCCGCTGGTATCAGCGGCGCAGCAGGGGGGCGATGCCGCGCTCCACCGCCACGCCCAGCATGCCGGCGATGCGGCCGACGATGTCGGCGTCGATCGTGTAGGGCGGCGCCAGCAGGATGTGGTTGCCGCGCTCGCCGTCGATGGTGCCGGGCATGGCGTAGACCAGCAGCCCGGCCTCCATGGCCGCCTGCTTGACCGCCTCGTGGGCCTTGAGCGCCGGATCGAACGGCTCCCGGGTCTCGCGGTCGCGGACGAACTCTACGGCCAGGAACAGGCCGCGCCCCCGGATGTCGCCGACATTGGGATGGTTGCCGAGCGTGGTGAGCAGGGCCTGATGCAGGCGGGTCCCCTCCTCCCGCACCCGGGCCAGCAGGCCGTCGCGGCGGATGACGCGCTGCACCGCCAGGGCCGCCGCGCAGGCCAGCGGGTGGCCCATGTAGGTGAAGCCGTTCTGCAACGCCCCCGACCCGGCGACCACGGCGTCGTGGATGGCCTCCGACGCGAACACCGCGGCGATCGGGGCGTAGCCGCCGCCCAGCCCCTTGGCGACGACCAGGATGTCCGGGGTCACCCCTTCCTGCTCGCAGGCGTGCAGGGTGCCGGTGCGGCCCATGCCGCACATCACCTCGTCCAGGATCAGCAGGACGCCGTGGCGGTCGCAGATCTCGCGGATGCGCCGGAGGTAGCCCGGCGCCGGGGCGACGGCCCCGGCGGTGGCCCCGACCACCGTCTCGGCGATGAAGGCCAGGATGGTGTCGGGGCCGCGGGCCAGGATCATCCGCTCCAGCTCGTCGGCGGCCCGGCGCCCGTACGCCTCCGGGCTTTCCCCCGGTTCGGCGTAGCGGTAGGGGAAGCAGGGGGCGATGAAGGCGGCGTCGAACAGCAGCGGGGCGTAGAGCTGGCGCCGGCCGAGGTTGCCGCTGACCGACAGCGCCCCCAGCGTGTTGCCGTGGTAGCTCTGGTGGCGCGCGATCACCGTGGTCCGCCGCCCCTCCCCGCGCTCCACCGCGGCCTGTCGGGCCAGCTTGAGGGCGCTTTCCACCGCCTCCGACCCGCCGCTCAGCAGGAGGACGCGCGACAGCCCCGGCGGGGCGGTGGAGGCCAGCTCGGCGGCCAGCGCCTCCGTCGCCTCGGTGGTGTAGAAGGAGGTGTGGACGTAGTCGATCCGGTCGAGCTGCTCGCGCAGCGCCGCCGTGATCTCCGGGTGGCAGTGGCCCAGGGAGGACACCGCCGCGCCGCCGCAAGCGTCGATCCGGCGCCGGCCCTCGGAATCGACGATCCACGGCCCGTCGCCGGCCACGGCGACGGGATAGCGGTGGGATGGCTTGCGGTAGAAGACGCTCGACCGGTCGCTCATCGGATCACACCCCCATCAGTGTCTGGTTCTGCTCGCGCATGAACAGCGGCAGGTAATGCGGGCCGAAGGCGTTCTTGCCGGTCAGGCCCGACGCCTTCCAGCCGCCGAAGGACTGGATGCCCGGCCAGGCGCCGGTGGTGGCGCCGCTGCGGCGGTTGGCGTAGAGGGTGCCGGCCTCGATGTGGTCGAGGAAGTAGCGCAGGTCCGCCTCGTCCCGGCCATAGAAGCCGGCGGTCAGGCCGTAGCGGATGCCGTTGGCGCGCGCCACCCCCTCCTCCAGCGTCGTGTAGCGCTGGAGCACGAGGTAGGGCAGGAACAGCTCGTCGCGCACCTGCGTGTGCTCCGGCGGCAGGTCGGTGACGATCACCGGCTGGACGTAGACGCCGCGGTCGAAGATCCCGCCGCTCATCCGCTCGCCGCCGAGCACCACCCGGCCGTCGGCCCTGGCCTCGGCCACCGCCCGGGCGTAGCGCTCGCCCGCCGCCTCGTCGATCAGCGGGCCGACGAACACGTCCTGCTCGGCGGGGTCGCCGACCTTGAAACGCGACGCCTTCTCGATCAGCAGCGGCAGGAAGGCGTCGTAGACCGCCTCGTCGATGTAGGCGACCTCGCAGGAGCTGCACTTCTCGCCCTGGAGGCCGAAGGCCGAGCGGGCCAGCCCTTCGGCCGCCGCGTCGAGGTCGGCGGTGCGCGACACGATGGTGGGGTTCTTGCCGCCCATCTCGGCGATCACCGGGCGCACCCCGACGCCGCCCGCCAGCTGGGCGTGGATGGCGTGGCCGACCTGGGTGGACCCGGTGAAGCCGGCGCCGTCGATGCCGGCGGTGATCAGCGCCCTGCCGGTCTCGTCGCCGCCCATCACCACGTTCAGCACGCCCGGCGGCAGGCCGGCCTCGCGGAAGCAGGAGGCGATGATCGACGCGGTCAGCCCGCTGGTCTCGCTGGGCTTCAGGACCACCGTGTTGCCGGTCATCATCGCTGAGGCGGCGAGGTTGATCGGGGTGGAAAGCGGGAAGTTGTAGGGGCCGACGATGCCGAACACGCCGTAGGGGCGCAGCCGGGTCGAGCTGACCTCGCCGGGGACCGCCGAGGCCAGCGGGCGGACGTAGCCGTCGTTGCGGCGCATCTCCTCGGCGTAGAAGGGAATGACGTCGAGCGCCTCCTCGGCCTCGCCGATGGCCTCGAAGCGGGATTTGCCGACCTCCAGAAGGCAGGCGATGCCGAGGTCGAAACGGCGCTCGGCGAGGCGGCGCGAGGCGTCCTCCAGGATGCGGACGCGCTCGGCCCAGGGGGTGGCGGCCCAGCCGCGGAAGGCGGCACGGGCGGCGGCGACGGCCTTGCGCACGGTCTCCGGCGAGGCGGCGTAGCAGGTGGCCAGGGTCAGCGAGCGGTCGATCGGGCTGACGATCGTGTAGGGCGTGCCCTCGGTGCTGTCCTCGCCGTTGATCAGGTTGGGCAGCGGCTTGCCGAGGCGGGCCTTGGCCGCGGGGATCTCCCGGTCGAGCATGGCGTGGAGGCTGGAGAAGTCGACACCCAGGTTGGTGTAGGTGACGCGCGGGATGTCCGGAAACTGCATGGGTCTGTTCCCCTCCTGGATCGGGAGCGCCGTTCAGCGGCGGATGACGTGGTCGGTCTTGGCGAGGTCCCAGCAGCCGTCCGCGTCGCGGGACAGCAGCTCCTTGCGGATGCGCAGGCTGGGGGTCTTGGGAAACGCGTCGATGAAGGCGACGAAGCGCGGGATCTGGAAGTAGGCCATCCGCCCCTCGCACCAGCGGATGAGGTCGAGCGGGTCGAGCGCCGCCCCCGGCCGCAGTCTCAGGAACGCCTTGATGTCCTCGTCCTGGAGGTCGTTGACGACACCGACGACGGCCGATTCCTCGACGTCGGGGTGCTGGTTGAGGATCCGCTCGACCTCGAAGGCGGCGATGTTCTCGCCGCGCCGGCGCAGGCTGTCCTTCTTGCGGCCGAGATAGACGAGGTCGCCCTCGGCGTCGGCCACCGCCAGGTCGCCGGTGCGCAGCACCCCATCGACCAGCACCGCGGCGGTGGCCTCGGGGTTGCGCCAGTAGCCGGGCGTGAGGATCCCCGGCACCCGCTCGCGGATCCAGATTTCCCCGCGCTGCCCCGGCCCGGCCGGCTTGCCGTCGTCGTCGACCAGCGTGATCTCGAAATGCGGCAGCGGCCGGCCGACCGAACCAATCTTGCCGGTCAGGTTCAGGGTGGCGAAGCTGGCGCATTCGGTCAGGCCGTAGCATTCACGGATGGCGACCCCGAACCGCTCCTGGAAGGCGCGCCACACCGGCTCCGGGCAGCCGCCGCCCCAGGCGACGCGCACGCCGTGGTCGCGGTCGCGCGGGCCGGGGGGTTCCTTCAGCAGGAGAGCCAGGACGCCGCCGAGGAAATGGATGTGGGTGGCGCCCAGCGCCCGCACCTCGTCCCAGAAGCGCGAGACGCTGAATTTGGGGACGAGCCCCAGGGTGATGCGGTGCTGCACCGCGACGATCAGCACCTCGCAGCCGCCGATGTGGTAGAGCGGCTCCCACATGTGGAAGATGTCGCCATCGCCGACGCCGCCGGCCCGGGCGGCGGCGTGGGCCGCCACCCGCAGCATGCGGTCGGTGAGAAGCACGCCCTTGGGCATGCCCGTGGTGCCCGAGGTGTAGCTGATGTAGATGACGTCGTCCGGCGCCACCGCGCTGGGGAAGGGGCGGTCGTCGCCGTGGCCGGTCAGCCGCGTCAGGTTCAGCCCCTCCGCCCCCTCCGGCGCGCCGTTCCAGTAGACCGTGCCGATCCCGGCCGCCGCCAGCGCCGGGGCCGCGGCGTCGCGCAGCGCCTCCTCGACGATCGCGCAGGCGCAGTCGGCGTTGGCCAGCAGGTAGACGAGCCCCTCCCCGCGCAGGTGGACGTTGACGGGAACGTGCAGGGCGCCGAGCCGGGCCAGCGCGAAGAAGAGCGCCATGTTCTCGACGCTCGTGTTCAGCATCACCGCCACCCGGTCGCCGGACCTGATCCCGGCCGCGGCGAGTCCGTTGGCGATGCGGTCGGCCATCCGGTCAAGCTCCGCCACCGTAACCGCGCGGTCGCCGGCACGGCAGTAGATCCGCGCGCCGTCCTCCCGGGCGCTGCGCGCCAGCAGCGCCCCAATGGTGGAGTCGTCGCGCCCCCACGGCTGCCCGGCCGCCGCCGCTCCATCCCGCACACCCTCCGATTCCCCCGCCATGCGCCCCTTCCGTGCCCGGTCTGAACTATCGCATGAAAATATTGACTACCGTATTTCGATATGTCAAGCCTTGTCCATCGCGTTCAGCGCGCCAACGGGATCAGCCGATGTCACACCGCTTTCTCGCCGACGACTTCACCGAGGAACCCTACTGGACGGAATCCCTGCCGCCCTTCGAGATCACCGGCGGGACGCCGCCCGCCGCCGCCGAGGTCGCCGTCATCGGCGGCGGCTACGCCGGCCTGTCGGCGGCCCTGACCCTGGCCCGGGCCGGGCGGTCGGTGGTGGTGCTGGAGATGCGCGGCATCGGCGACGGCGCCGCCGCCCGCGCCGCCGGGTCGCTGAGCCACGTGCCGAAGGCCGGGCTGGCCGACCTGGCCAAGCGCTACGGGGAGCCGACCGCCCGCGAGGTCTACCGCGAGGCCCGCGAGGCCCGCGAGTATGTGGAAGGCCTGATCCGCGACCACCGCATCGAATGCGGGCTGCGCAGCGGCTGGCGCTTCGTCGCCGCCCACAGCCCGCGCGCCTTCGAGCGCCAGCGCGCCTCCTACGCCACGCTGCGCGAGACCTGGGGCGAGGTCGAACTGGTCGAGCGCTCCGCCCAGCGCGCGGTGATCGGCTCCGACGCCTTCTTCGGCGGGGTGAAGATCCCGCGTTCGGCCACCCTTCAGCCGGCCATGCTGCAACGCGGGCTCGCCCGCGCCGCGGTGGCGGCCGGCGCGACGCTGGTCCAGCACAACCGGGTCCACGCGGTTCAGCGCACCGCCTCCGGCTTCACGCTGACCACCGATACCGGGACGGTCGCGGCCAAGGCGGTGATTCTCGCCACCAATGGCGAGACCGCCGTCGACGCCCCCGGCATGGCGCGGCTGCGGCGGCGGCTGCTCCGCATCCCCGCCTTCGCGCTGGCCACCCAGCCGGTGCCGGCCGAGCTGGTCCGACGGGTCCTGCCGATCGGCGGGCCGGTGTCGGACACCTACAAGATCATCAACTACATCGCCCCGGACGAGACGGGGACCCGCTTCATCCTGTCCGGCCGTGCCGGCCGCAGCGACGGCGACCTGCGCGGCAAGGCGACGCGGATGTTCGGCTATTTCCGCGACCGCTTCCCCGACCTGCACGACGTGCGGGTCAGCCATTGCTGGACCGGCAGCTTCGCCGTCACCGCCGACTGGATGCCCCACGTCGGGGTCGAGGACGGCATCCATTACGTGCTGGGCTGCTGCGGCACCGGCATCCCCATGTCGACCTACCTGGGCCACAAGGTGGCGCAGTCGATCATCGACCGCGACGCCGCGCCGCCGGTCTTCGCCCGCCCCCTGCCCAGCTTCCCGCTGTTCGGGGCGGAGGAGGCGCTTCTGCCCATCGCGGTGCGCGGCTACGCGCTGCGCGACCGCCTGTTCCGCTGAGGGAGGACCACCGATGCTCACCCTGTCGCGCGCCGACGTCGAAGCCCTGGGCCTGACGATCCCGGCCTGCACCGAAGCCCTGGAAGTGGCCTTCCTCGCGGTCGGCGAGGGCCGCCTGACGGCGCGCCCGAAATCGACCATCAGCCTGGCGGACGGCAGCTTCTTCATCGGCGCCGTCGCCTGCTGGCCCGAACGCGGGATCGGCCTGTTCCACAACATCATGGGAACGGCGGCCGCCAACGTGCCGCCGGGGGCGCCCCACTACACCAGCCGCCAGCTGGTATCGGACTATCACACGGCGACTCCGCTGGCCCTCATCGACGGCAGCGTCACCTCGACCATCCTGCCGGCCGCCATCACCGCCCTGACCGCACCGCGGCTCGCCCGCCCGGACAGCCGGATCGCCACCTTCGTCGGTGCCGGGGTCCAGGCGCGGGTCAACCTGGAGGCGCTGGCCCCGCTGTTCCCCATCGCGGAAGTCCGCGTCCTGTCCCGCACCGAACGGTCGGCCGCGTCCTTCGCCGCCCACGCGCGCGACCGCGGCTACGCCGCCCGCGTCCTCACCAATGCCCGCGAAGCGGTGGCCGGCGCCGACCTGATCGTGACCAGCGTGCCGGGCGGACCGGGCAGCGCGCCCTTCCTGGATCCGGCCTGGGTATCGCCCGGCGCCTATGTCAGCGCGGTCGACCTCGGCCGCAGCTGGCATCCCGGCTTCGAGAGCTTCGAGCGGATCGTCACCGACGACCGCGCGCAGGCGGTGCTCCAGAACGCCGAGGGGCGCATGCCCTACAAAGGCAATTTCGACACCGAGATCCCCGAGCTGGTCGCCGGGACCCGGCCCGGCCGGAGCGGCCCGGCCGAACGGATCGCCGTCATCCACCCCGGCAACGCCGTGGGCGTGATGGGGCTGACCGCCCTCATCCTGGAGGCGAGCCGCCGGCGTTCCGCCGGCTGATCTCCGGGCGGCCGGGGAGCAGGCGGCCCCAGGCGGCCCCAGGCGGCCCTCAAGGGAAGCGCGCAGGCGCCGGCCGGATCAGTCCCGCCAGAAGCTGGGCAGGAACAGCACCAGGACGGTGAAGACCTCCAGCCGGCCGAGCAGCATGGTGAAGCTGAGCACCCATTTGGCGGCGTCGGGCAGCGGCTGGTAGCTGCCCGACGGCCCGATCACCGGCCCCAGCCCGGGACCGGCGCCGGCCAGGGTGGACGCCA
>JAEZHQ010000533.1 GCA_023416455.1 Pseudomonadota bacterium
CGCGACGTGGCGCGCGTGGCGCTGGCGCGCCGGGCGCTCGGCCCCGCCACCGACCTCTATGTGGACGCCAACGGCGCCTATGACCGCAAGCTGGCGCTGGCCCAGGCGGAACGCTTTGCCGAGCAGAGTGTCGCGTGGTTCGAGGAGCCGGTGTCGTCGGACGACCTGGACGGCCTGCGCCTGCTGCGCGACCGCGGCCCTGGCGGCATGATGATCGCCGCGGGGGAGTACAGCTACACCCCCGTCTACTTCCGCCGCATGCTGGAGGCCGGCGCGGTGGACGTGCTCCAGGCCGACGCCACCCGCTGCGGCGGCATCACCGGATTCCTGACGGCGGCGGCCCTGGCCGAGTCCTTCTGCTTGCCCCTGTCGGCGCACACCGCGCCGACGCTGCACGCGCAGGTCGGCTGCGCCTGCCGCCCGCTGAAGAACATCGAATATTTCCACGACCATGCCCGCATCGAGACGATGCTGTTCGACGGGGCGATCACGCCGGTGGGTGGTCACTTGGTGCCGGACCGCGCGCGCCCCGGTCTGGGCATCGACCTGAAGCGGGCCGACGCCGAAAGGTTTGTCCCATGACCGACATCGACAGCCCCGGCCTCGTGGCCGCGCTGCGCAGCCGCGTGGACGTCGAGGTTCGCTTCCGCGACAGCGACCGCGCGCTCTACGCCACGGACTCCTCCAACGACCGCGAGGTGCCGATCGGCGTGGTGGTGCCCCACGATGCGGACGCGCTGGAGGAGGCCGTGCGGGTCTGCGCCGCCTTCGGCGCGCCGATCACCCACCGCGGCGGCGGCACGGCGCTCGCCGGGCAGGCCACCAAACGCACGGCGATCATCGACAACTCCAAGCATTGCAACCGCTTCCTGTCCATCGACTCCGGCCGCCGGCTCGCGGTCGTGGAACCGGGGATCACGCTGGACGAATTGCAGAAGCGCTGCCGGCCGCACGGCCTGCGTTTCGGCCCGGATCCGGCGACGCACGACCACAAATCGCTGGGCGGGATGATCGGCAACAACGCGGCGGGGCCGCGCTCGGTCATCGCCGGGGTGACCAGCCACAACGTCAAAAGCCTGGACATCCTGACCTGCGACGGCCTGCGACTGACCGTCGGCCCGACGACGGCCGAGGAACTGGAGCAATACATGGCCGAGGGCGGGCGCGAGGGGGCGATCCACGCGGGGTTGAAGGCCCCGCGCGACCGCTACGCCGGCGGGATCAACCGCGTCTACCCGAAAATCCCGCGCCGCGTCTCTGGCTTCAACCTCGACGCGCTGATCCCGGACGAGCGTGGGATGATCAACGTCGCCACGGCCCTGGTGGGCACGGAGGGGACCTGCGTCACCGTCCTGTCCGTGACGCTGCCCTCCGTGCCAGGAAGAAGCGGGGCGATCCGCTCCCACTGATCATCACGCAGCACCATCCGATCCAAGGCCACCTCCCTGTTGGTAGCCTTGAATCAAATTTCCGCGGCCTTGGAAATCCCCGCGCTCTCCAATGTCAACAGGCCCTAGAAGACGGCGGCGAGGAAGCCGAGCGAGCGGCGCCGCGCCAGTGCGGCGCTTTCGGCGTCGTAGCTGGCCCGCTCGTCGCAGTTGAAGCCGTGGCCGGCCGCATAGAGGTGGGTGAGGGCCAGCGGGTAGCGGCTGCGCACGCCTTCGGCGACCGTCAGCGGAATGGCATGGTCCGTCTCGCCGAAATGCAGCATGGTCGGCGCCCGCGGCGCCTCGTCCAGATGGTTGCCGATCTGGCCGCCGTAATAGGCGATGGCCGCGCGCACCGGCAGCCGCGACGCCGCCAGCCAGGCGACCGACCCGCCCCAGCAGTAGCCGGCCACCGCCGCGGCCCCGGCGCCGCCGATCTGCTCCAGCGCCGCGGCGACGTCGAGCAGGGCGGTGTCGAAGGGGATCCGCGTCATGATCGCACGGCCGCGGGCGATGCCCTCCTCGTCATAACCGAGTTCGACGCCCTCCTCGATGCGGTCGAACATCGCCGGGGCGATCACCGTGTAGCCGTCGGCGGCGTAGCCGTCGCAGACGGAGCGGATGTGGCGGTTCACGCCGAAGATCTCCTGCACCAGCACCAGCCGGCCGCGTTCGGCGCCGACGGCGTCCACCCGGTAAGCCTTGAGGCGGTGGCCGTCGGCCGCTTGCAGGGTCACCCATTGGCCGTTCGATGGGCCGGTGTCGTGGGTCATGTCCTTGTTCCTCCCTGTGCCTGAATCCCGCCGCACCCGCGGGGGGCGGGGGCGGCGCCCCATCATGGGCGAGGGGCGCCGCTCGGCTCAAGACCCCCTTGCGCCGGCTCCTCGTAGCGCTTGCCCTCAGCCAGCAGGTCGGGCGTGCCGAGCAGCGCGTTCAGCGACGTCAAATCGAGCATGCGGTCGCGCCAGGGGCCGGTGGTGCCGTGGCTGCGCAGGCTGGCCAGGTAGCCGGCCAGCGCGTGGGCCAGCGCCCGCACCGTGCCGCCCGGGAAGATCACCACCGAGAAGCCGAGCCGTTCGAGCTGGGCGGCGTCGGTGATCGGGGTCAGCCCGCCTTCCACCATGTTGGCGAGCAGCGGCACCCGGCCGCGGAAGCGCCCGGCGATCCCGGCCAGCTCCTGCTCGCTGGCCGGCGCCTCGATGAAGAGGAGGTCGGCGCCGGCTTCGCGGTAGGCTTCCGCGCGGTCGAGCGCCGCCTGGTAGCCCTCGACGGCGATGGCGTCGGTGCGGGCGATGACCAGCGGCCCGTCCGGCCCCCGGGCGTCCAGCGCCGCCTTGATCTTGCCGACCATCTCCGCCGCCGGGACGAGCCGCTTCTCGGCGAGGTGGCCGCAGCGCTTGGGCAGGGTCTGGTCCTCGAGCTGCACGGCCGAGGCGCCGCGCGCGGCCATCAGCCGGACCGTCCGCACCACGTTCAGCGCGTTGCCGAAGCCGGTGTCGCAGTCGACGATCAGGGGCAGCGCGACGCGCTCCCGGATCGCGCTCACCGTGTCGGCGACCTCGCTCATGGAGACCAGCCCGATGTCCGGGCGGCCGAAGCGCGTGTAGGCGATGCTCGCCCCGGAGAGGTAGGCGGCGGGGAAGCCGGCCTGCTCGACCAGAAGGGCGGACAGCGCGTCGTAGCAGCCCGGCGCGACGAGGATTCCCGGGCCGTCGAGCCGGGAGCGGAGTGCGGTGGCGCTCATGATGTCTTCGCCTTGCGTGTCTTTTCCAGATGGGGCAGCAGCCCGCCGTCCGCGATCATGGCCATGAGGTGGGGCGGGATCGGTTCGCAGGCGTGGCGGCGCCCGGCCGCGTCCTCGGCCCAGCCGGCGGCCGGATCGAGGCGCAGGCGCGTCCCCGCCGGGATGTCCCGGGCCGACGGGCAGACCAGCGCCGGCAGGCCGAGGTTGAGGGCGTTGCGGTAGAAGATCCGCGCGAAGGAGGTGGCGAGGACGGCGGCGACCCCGTTGAGGAGCAGCGCCGACACCGCCTGCTCCCGCGACGAGCCCAGCCCGAAATTGTCGCCGGCGACGACGATGTCGCCGGGGGCGACGCGCCGGACGAAATCGGGGTCCACCGCCTCCAGGCAATGGCGGGCCAGCGTCTCCACCGGCCCCTTCATGTAGGCGCCGGGGGCCAGCATGTCGGTGTCGATGTCGTCGCCGAAGCGGTGGACGGTTCCTTCGATCATGGCAGCATCTCCCGCGGGTCGACGATCCGTCCGGCGACCGCGGCGGCGGCCACCGTGTAGGGGGAGCCGAGATAGACGCGGGCGCTGTGCGCGCCCATCCGGCCCTGGAAGTTGCGCGCCGTCGAGGAGATGCAGACCTCCTCCTCGGCGAGCACGCCGGCGCCGTAGCCGGCGCAGGCGCCGCAGCCGCTCGGCAGCAGGATGGCGCCGGCCTCGGTCAGCGCCGCCAGCGTGCCGTCGGCCGCCGCCCGGCTCATGATGCGCTGCGAGGCCGGCGCGATCAGCAGGCGCACGCCGGGCGCCGTCCGGCGGCCCTTCAGCACGGCCGCCGCCATCGCCAGATCCTCCAGCTTGGCGCCGGTGCAGGCGCCGATGTAGGCCTGGTCGATGCGCACGCCCGCATGTTCGCCCACCGGCCCGGAGTTGGCCGGGCTGTGCGGTGCGGCCACCTGCGGCGGCAGGGCGCCGGCGTCCCAGACATGGTGCGCCTCGACGACGGCGTCCGGGTCGCCCTGCCAGGCCGCCAGATCGGGTTCCCCGGGGACGCCGGCCTCGCGCAGGAAGGCCGCGGTGGTCGCGTCCGGCGCGATCAGGCCGGTCTTGGCGCCCAGCTCCGCCGCCATGTTGCACAGGGTCATGCGCTCCGCCATCGGCAGGGCGGCGACCGCCGCCCCGGTGAACTGGACGGCCCGGTAGCTGGCCGCCTTCATGCCCAGATGCCGGCACAGGAACAGCATGACGTCCTTGGCGCCCACCCCGGGACCGAGCCGGCCCGTCCATTCCACCAGGATGGTTTGCGGCACCTTGATCCAGATGGTGCCTTGCACGAGGACGCCCAGCATCTCGGTGGCGCCGATGCCGACCATGAAGGCGCCGAAGGCGCCGCCGGTCGGCGAGTGGCTGTCGCCGCCGACCGCGAACATGCCGGGGCGCAGATGGCCGCGCTCCGGCAGCACGACGTGGCAGATGCCCTGCATGTCGTGGAAGCGGGCCACCCCCTCGGCCTTCACCCATTTGCGGGTGAGGTCGAGGATCGCCGCGCTTTCCGGGTCGACCGCCGGAACGTAATGGTCGCTGACCACGACCACCTTGTCCGGATCCCAGACGCCGGCGCCCAGCCGCTCCAGCATCGGCTTGACGCGGCGCGGCCCGCCGGAATCGTGCATCATCGCCAGATCGACCCGGCAGGTGACGATGTCGCCCGCCCGCACCGCCGCCGCGCCGGCCGCCCGCGCGATGATCTTCTCGGCCAGGGTCATGGGCTTCGTCATAGGCTTCGTCATGATGGTCGTTCCATGCGCGCCGTCCGGCGCGCCCTTCCGGACAGGTTCAGGCGGCCGGCGGTCCCCGCCCCGGCCCTCCCCCGGGGAGCGGGGGAGGGTGGGGAGGTCCGGCGTCCCGGTCGTTCGAGACCGCCTCAGCCCTTCTTGACCAGGGGGCACTCGCTCTCGCTCAGGGGCTTGAACGCCTCGTTGCCGGGGATGACCTGGAGCAGCTTGTAATAGTCCCACGGCTCCTTCGCTTCCGTCGGGGCCTTCACCTCGTAATAGTACATGTCGCGGATGACCCGGCCGTCCTCGCGGACCTGGCCGTTCTTGGTCATGAAGTCGTTGATGGGGGTGGCCCGCATCTTGGCCATCACCGCCGTCGTCTCATCGGTGCCGGCGGCCTCGATGGCCTTCAGGTAATGCATGACGGCGCCGTAGTCGCCGGCCTGGTAGGCTTCCGGCATCCTCTTGTGCCGCTCGAAGAAGCGCTTGGAGAAGGCGCGGGCCTCGTCGCTCTGGTTCCAGTAGAAGGCGGTGGTGACCTGGAGACCCTGGGCGATCGGCAGCCCCAGGCTGTGGATGTCGGTGAGGGAGGGCAGCAGGGCGCTGAGCTTCTGGCCGCTGGCGACGATGCCGAACTCGGACGCCTGCTTGACCGAGTTGATGAAGTCGGCGTTGGAGCTGACCAGCCCGATGATCCCGGCCTTGGAAGCCTGGGCCTGGAGCAGGAAGGACGAGAAGTCGGGGGTGCCCAGCGGGGCCTTGACCGAGCCCAGGATCTTGCCGCCGTTGGCCGTCACCACCGCCGCCGTGTCGCGCTCCAGCGCGTGGCCGAAGGCGTAGTCGGCGGTGATGAAGAACCACTCCTTGGAGCCCTGGCGGACGGCCGCCTTGCCGGTGACGTGGGCCAGGGAATAGGTGTCGTAGGTCCAGTGGAGCCCGGTCGGCGAGCAGGCCTTGCCGGTGAGGTCGGAGCTGGCCGAGGACGAGACCACGGTGATCCGGTTCTTCTGCCGGCCCAGCTCCTGCACCGCCAGGGCCACGGCCGAGTTCGCCAGGTCGAAGATGGCGTCGACCTTCTCGGCCTCGAACCACTTGCGGGCGATGCCGGCGCCGACGTCGGCCTTGTTGAGGTGGTCGGCGAAGACCAGCTCGATCGGCTTGCCGAGAACCTTTCCGCCGAAATCCTCCACGGCCATGCGCGCGCCGAGCACGGATCCCATGCCGGTGGAATCGGAGAGGCCGCCGCTGATGTCGGTGAGGACGCCGATCTTGACGACGTCATCGCTGATCTGCGCGGCGGCGGGGGTCGCGGCCGCGAGGGCGGCGGTCATGAGCGTTGTGAAAATTGCCTTTTGCATGGTCGTTGTCCTCCCAGATGAAACACAAGGTCGATGGGGCGCCGGCGCGCGCCGTCGAACCCCCGCCGCGGGGGGCGGGAAGCCGGAGCGGGGGGATGGGGCCGGGGCCGGCCGCCGCGGTCAGCGGCGCACGAAGGGGTTGGCGACCGGCGCCGTCGACAGGTTGATGTGGATGCTCTTTTCCTGGAGATATTCCTTCACCGCGTCGATCCCGTTCTCGCGGCCGAGGCCGCTGCGCTTGAAGCCGCCGAAGGGCATGACGTAGCTGGTCGAGCGGTAGGTGTTCACCCAGACCGTTCCCGCCTCCAGCCGCTCGGTCATGCGCAGCGCCCGGTTCAGGTCGCGGGTCCACACCCCGGCGGCGAGGCCGTAGTCGGTGGCGTTGGCCAGCCGGACCGCCTCCTCCTCGTCGCGGAAGCGCATCACCGCGAGGATGGGGCCGAACACCTCCTCGCGCGCGATGCGCATGCCGGGCGTCACGTCGGCGAAGATGGTCGGCCGGACGAACAGGCCCTTGCTGCCCGGCGGCGGCTCTCCGGGAACGCCGCCGGCGACCAGCCGCGCGCCCTCGTCCCGGGCGATGGCCACGTAGGAGAGGATCTTGTCGTGCTGGGCGCGGGTGGCGACCGGGCTGATGTTGGTGGCGGGATCCCGCGGGTCGCCGTGGCGCGCCGCCTCGGCGATGCCGGCCAGCCGCTCCAGGACGGCGTCGTGGACGCCGTCCTGGACGAGCAGGCGCGACCCCGCCATGCAGGTCTGGCCCGAAGCGGCGAAAATCCCGGACACCGCGCCCGCCGCCGCCGCGTCGAGGTCGGCGTCGTCGAAGATGATGTTCGCCGACTTGCCGCCGAGTTCGAGGGAAACGGGAATGAGCTTGCGCGCGGCGGCCTGGCTGACGGCGACGCCGCCCAGCTCGCCGCCGGTGAAGGCGACCTTGCGGACGAGCGGGTGCTCGACCAGCGCGCTGCCGACCTCGGCGCCCATGCCGGTCACCACGTTGAACAGGCCCTTGGGCAGGCCGGCCGCCACCGCCAGCTCGGCCAGCCGCAGGCTGCTGGCGGAGGTGTATTCGGACGGCTTCACCACGAAGGCGTTGCCCGCGGCCAGCGCCGGGGCCAGCTTCCAGACGAGGAGGAGGAGCGGCGAGTTCCAGGGCGTGATGCCGGCGCAGACCCCGAAGGGCTCGTAGCGCACCAGCCCCATGGTGTCCGGCTTCTCGTGCGGCGGCAGCCGCCCCTCGATCTTGTCGGCAAGCCCGGCGTAATAGTGGATCCAGCCGGCGAGCAGGCGGCACTGCACGCCCACCTCGGCCATCAGCTTGCCGTTGTCGCGCACCTCGATGTCGGCGAGTTCGTCGGCGTGGGCCGCCACCTCGTCCGCGAAGCGGCGCAGATGGGCGCCCCGCTGCGAGGCGGTGAGCCGCCGCCACCCGGTGAAGGCGGCCTGCGCGGACTCCACCGCCGCCGCCACGTCGCGGGCGTCGCCGCGGGCGATCTCGGCCCAGGCTTCGCCGGTGTAGGGATCCACCGTCGGGAACCATTCCCCGCTTTCCGGGGCGCGGTGGGCGCCGTCGATGAAATGGCCGAAACGAGTCATGAAGTTGGTCTTCCGTTGGGTTCGAACGGGAGCGTCACGAGCGGGCGCGCTGGGCGGCCTTGGTCGCCTCGATCTTGCGGTAGCGATGCTCGCCGGCCCGGAAGGGCGGGTGCTTCGCCGGCCGGTCGATGCAGCAGGTGGGCAGGCACTCGATCAGCAGATCGTCGTTCGGGTTGCAGAAATAGGCGATGGACAGGCGCCGGCTGACCGGCCCGGCCTCGAGCGGCGGGTTGACGACCCGGTGGACGTTCGACAGCCAGGTGTCGTTCGACCAGCTCATCATGAGGTCGCCGATGTTGATGATGAAGGCGTAGGGAGGAACCCTGGCGTCGATCCAGTCACCGGCGGGGGTGCGCACCTGGAGCCCGCCCGGCCTGTCCTGGCCGAGCAGGATGGTGAGCGCCCCATAGTCGGTGTGCGCCCCGGCGCGCAGCTGGCCCGGCGCCGGCGGCTGCGCCGGCGCCGGGTAGTTGAACAGGCGCAGGGTCGAGTTGTGATCGGAGAAGCGGGACACGAAGAAGGCGGGGTCGAGGTCCATCCCGATGGCGAACAGCTCCATCAGGTCGTTGGTCAGGGCCTCCATGGCGGCGTAGTAGGTCTTGACCACCGGCTGGAAATTGTCCGGGCGGTCGGGCCAGCGGTTCGGCGTGTAGGTGGGGTCGAGGCCGGCGAGGACGGCCTTGGCCCGGTCCACGCGGTCCGGCCCCATGCCGAACCCTTCCTTGAGGTCGGGCGGGGAGGTCTCGCCGGAGGAGTAGGAGAGCGTTTCGAGGCCGAACGGGATGTAGCCGCGGGGCGAGCCCTGGACCTCGCTGCGGACGCGCATCTTCTCATCGATGGGACGGTCGAAGAAGGCGTTGGCCGTCGCCACCGTCTCGTCGATCAGCGTGGCGGGCACGCCGTGGTCGGTGATGACGAAGAAGCCGATTTCCTTCAGCGCGGCGTCGATCCGGCGGGCGATGTCCCGCTTGCCGGCGAGGCCGGCGGACGGGAGGCCGGCAAGGCTGATCTGGGCAAGCTCGGTGATCACACTGTTCCTCCTGTCTGGTCGGGTCAGCCCCGGCTGTTCAGCCCCGGCTGTCATGGCCGCGGTTCGCGGCCCGGCGCTCGTCGGCGGTGGCCGGGCGGGCATGGCCCAGGGACTGGGTCAGCTCCCCGGCCGCCTTGCGGACGAGGGCGGCGATCTCCCCGATCCGTTCGGCGCCGAAGCGCGGCTTGATGCCACCGATGCTGAGCGCGCCGAGAATCTGGCGGTTGCTGCCGAAGATCGGGGCGCCGATGGCGACCACATACTCGATCGCGTCCTCGTCGCCGACCGCATAGCCCTTGGCGCGGACCTCGGCCATGTGGGCGCGCACGAGCGCCGGGTCGGTGAGGGTCCGGGCGGTCATCGGGGCGAGCGGTTCCGCGAGGATCGCCTCCACCTCGCCTTCGGGCAGGTGGCTGAGGATGGTGAAGGGGGCGCCGCCGCAATGGATCGGCAGCAGGCCGCCGATCTCCACCCCGGCCGGCTTGACCGGGCAGTCGCCGTCGAACCGGTCGATGCACATGGCATGGCGGCCGTAGGGGATGAAGAGAAGCACCGCGTCGCCGGTGATGCGGGCAAGCTCGGCGAGCTTCCGGTTCGCCTGGTTGCGCAGGGCGTTGCGGCCGATCGCCGAGCCGGCAAGCTCGACGAGGCCGGGGCCGATGCGGAAGCGGCCGCTGTCCGCGTCGCGCTCCACGAGCCCTTCGGACTCCAGCGTGTGGAGCAGCCGGTAGCAGACGGTCTTCGGCATGGCCGATGCCCGGACGATGTCCCCGAAATCGAGATCCCGCCCGGCCCGGCCGATGATCCGCAGGAGCGCGGTCGCCTTGATGACGGTGAGACTGAGGTCCTTCTCGGCCATTGCCCTGTTCCGATTATCGGATTGATCGTCCGATTTCATCGTAATGCGGACGAATGGTCCGTTGCAACAACAATTGGCGTTCAAACGATACCCCCGGCGGCGGTGGGGGCTTGCGCCGGCGGTGATCGACAGAGGCGCGCGCGCGGGCTAGAACTGGCGTCTCCCAGGCCCCGCCCCATGGACCGGGCGGGCGGCACCGCTTGAGTGGGGCGACCATGGACAAGCTGCACGCGATGCGCGTCTTCATCCGCGTCGTCGAGGCCAACAGCTTCTCGAAAGCCGCCGACACGCTGGGGCTGCCCCGCGCCTCGGTGACCACGACCATCCAGAACCTGGAAGCGGCGCTGGGCGTGCGCCTGCTCCAGCGCACCACCCGGCGGCTGAGCCTGACGCCGGACGGGGCGGCCTATTTCGAGGGCGCGTCCCGCATCCTGTCGGAGGTCGAGGAGGTGGAATCGGCCTTCACCGGCGCCCGGAAGTCCCCGCGCGGGCGGCTGCGCGTCGACATGCCGGGGGCCATCGGCCGGCTCCTGATCATCCCCTCGATCCACAAGTTCCACCGCCGCCACCCCGACATCGAGGTCATGATCGGGCTGGGCGACCGGCCCATCGACCTGATCCAGGAAGGCGTGGACTGCGTCATCCGGGTCGGCGACCTCCAGGACTCCAGCCTGATCGCCCGCCGGGTCGGCGCCCTGCAACGGATCACCTGCGCCAGCCCGGCCTATCTCGATGCGCACGGCCATCCCGCCGACCTCGACGAGCTGGAGCGGCACACGGCCGTGAACTATTTCGCCAGCCGGACGGGCCGGATCGCCGAGCTGAGCTTCGAGCGGGACGGCGTTTCCCGGGAGGTGCGGATGCCCGGCAGGATCTCCGTCAACGACGCCGACGCCTACGTGACCTGCGGGCTGGAGGGGCTGGGCATCCTCCAGCCCTCGCGCTTCATGGTCCTGCCCCATCTGCGCAGCGGCGCGCTGCGGGAGATCCTGTCGGACTGGAAGCCGCCGCTCATGCCGGTTTCCGCCGTCTACCCGCACAACCGCCATCTCTCGCCGAAGGTCCGCGTCTTCGTGGACTGGGTGGCGGAGCTGTTCGAGCGCTGCCCGCTGTTGCAGGGCGAGGAGGTCGGCGAGGACGCCTGCGGCGAGGGCCGCCCGGGCGTGGCTGCGGAGCGCGACACGGCGGAGTGCTGCGTGCTCTGATCCGGGCGGGGGCGCGAACGGCCGGCCATTGTTCATCGGATCTGACCATTGTTCATCGGATCTGAATTGTGTTTGCGGATCCGTGATATTTATTCGGACGCATCGCCTGCGCACACTCGCTTCCGCTGCAACGCGGGAGCGGCGCCCGGCGCCGGTGCGACATGGAGAACTCATCTCGACGCCCGAGGGGCGGAAGGCGCGGCGGGTCCGCGGCGGCGGCCGTGGCACCCACGGTCGAGGAGCGCCGCATCGCCGGCCACGCCGGCGACATCCGGCTGCGGCTCTACCGGCCGCCGGCCGACGCGCCGCTTCCCGGCCTTCTGTATTTCCACGGCGGCGGCTTCACCGCTGGCTCGCCGGAGGAGGCCGAGCCGGCCGCCTCCTTCATCGCCCGCGCGGTCCCGGCGCTGGTGGTCTCGGTCGGCTATTCGCTGGCGCCCGCCCATCCCTTTCCGGCCGCGGCGGAGGATGCGCTGCGGGCGGCGCGCTGGACCGCGGGGGAGGCCCGCGGCCTGGGGCTGGCG
>JAEZHQ010000567.1 GCA_023416455.1 Pseudomonadota bacterium
AAGCGCCCGGAGTATCTTTGAATACGTATGGTCCGCATGGCCGATAATCGGTGATAATCGGCGGTACCGAAGACAGGCTGGGATGCGCAGGTGAATCTTTTCTCCCTTCTCGATCAGGCGGCGACCCGCTTCCCGAACGACGGTGCGGTGTTCCGCGGTACGGATCAGGTCCACAGCTTCGCCGAACTGCGGTCGCGGGCGCTGCGGATCGCCGCGGCGCTGCGGGAGCACGGACGGCCGGGCGACCGGGTCGCGATCGTCGCCGAGAACAGGCCGGAATATGTCGAACTGTTCTTCGGCATCTGGGCCGCGGGCATGGCGGCGACGCCGATCAACGCGAAGCTTCACGCCAAGGAGGTCGTCCAGATCCTGGAGGACGCGCAGGCCACGGTCGTCTTCGTGTCGCCGAAGCTCGCCGCCGGGCTGGAGCGCGCGCTGGAGGGGTCGCCGGCGGCCGGGTGCCTGCGGGTGACGATCGGCGGCGATGGCTACGCCGGCCTGCTGGGGGAGGAGATGACCGGCCCCGTCGACGCCACGCCGGAAGCGCTCGCCTGGCTGTTCTTCACCAGCGGGACGACCGGCCGCTCGAAGGGCGCCATGCTGTCGCACCGCAACCTGCTGGCCATGACCATCGCCCATCTCGCCGATGTGGAGACGGTGGACGAGGCGTCGAGCCTGCTGCACGGCGCGCCGATGTCGCACGGCTCCGGCCTGTACATGGCGGCCTACGTCGCGCGGGGCGCGCGGCAGGTGATACCGGCCTCGTCGTCCTTCGAACCGGCGGAGTTCCTGGATCTCTGCGACCATCATCCGGGCTGCGGCGCCTTCCTGGCCCCGACCATGGTCCAGCGGCTGCGGCTGGAGGCGGAACGCTCCGGGCGACGCCCGGCCAATCTGCGCTCCATCGTCTACGGCGGCGGCCCGATGTATGTGGAGGAGCTGAAGAAGGCGCTCGCCACCTTCGGCCCGGTCTTCACCCAGATCTATGGGCAGGGTGAATCGCCCATGACCATCACCGTCCTGCGCCGTGCCGACCACGGGACGGACGACGACCGGATCCTGGGCTCGGTCGGCTACCCCCGCAGCGGGGTGGAGGTCGCGGTCGTCGACGACCGGGGCCGCCCGCTGCCGGCCGGCCGGATCGGTGAGATCGTCTGCCGCGGCGATGTCGTCATGTCCGGCTACTGGAACAACGCGAAGGCGACCGCGGAGGCGCTGCGCGACGGCTGGCTCCACACCGGCGACATGGGCAGCTTCGACGAGCGCGGCTACCTGACGCTGCGTGACCGGTCCAAGGACGTGATCATCAGCGGCGGCACCAACATCTACCCGCGGGAGGTCGAGGAGGCGCTGCTCCGCCACCCGGACGTGGCCGAGGTCTGCGTGACCGGGCAGCCGCACGCCGAATGGGGCGAGATCGTCGTCGCCTTCGTCGTGCCGGCGCCGGGGACCGACCTCGCCTCCGCGGCGCTCGACGAGCATTGCGCCGCCCACATCGCGCGTTTCAAGAAGCCCAAGCGCTACCTGTTCGTCGAGGCGCTGCCGAAGAACAACTACGGCAAGGTCGTGAAGCGCGAGCTGCGGCAGCGGCTCGCCGACGGCCTGTAGGCCGGGCCACCCGGCGGCGGGGAACGCCGGGCGGGCGGCGGTGTTGTCCCGGAATCGTCGGCTTCCCCGCAAGGGCCGGCGCACCGCGCTTCGGCGGAGGAAGGAGGACGGACATGGAGATCAAGCGAAGCGGCTCGCAGCCCTCCGGCACGGCGCCGGCGGAGTATTTCACCGGCGCCGTGCGGATCGACCCCCTGCACCAGGCGCCCGCCCCGGCCCGCGTCGTTGCCGCCAGCGTCACCTTCGAGCCCGGCGCCCGCACGGCGTGGCACAGCCATCCGCTGGGCCAGACCCTGATCGTCACCGCCGGCTGCGGGTGGGTCCAGCGCTGGGGCGGCCCGGTCCAGGAGATCCGGCCCGGCGACGTGGTCTGGTTCCCGCCGGACGAGAAGCATTGGCACGGCGCCACGGCGACCACGGCGATGACGCACATCGCCATCCAGGAACAGCGGGACGGCCGGACCGCCGACTGGATGGAGACGGTCAGCGACGAGGAGTATCTGGCCGGACCGGAGCCGGGCCTCGGCCGCTGACGGCCGTCCGGTCGAACGCCCCCCGCCGGCCCGTCACGCCAGCGGGCCGGTCCGGTGCAGCGTCACGCGCAGGCCCCCATGCGACACCGGGGGATCCGCCGGCAGGAAGGGCAGCCCGGTCGCCCGGGCAAGCGTCTCCTCGTTGGTCACCAGCCCGACCCGCCAGCCGGAAAAGCGCGTCAGGAGCGTCTGCCCCAGCGCGTGGTAGAGGGCGTGCAGCGGCTTCTTGTCCCCGATCCTGGCGCCGTAGGGCGGGTTGACGATGACCAGGCCGGGCGGCCCGTCGGGACGCGCGAGGTCGCTGACCGCGTGCTGCCGGAACTCGGTCAGCGCGGCGACGCCCGCGCGCTCCGCGTTGGCGCGGCTCATGGCGATGGCGCCGGCGTCGCGGTCGCTGCCGTGGAAGCGGACGGCGGGGCTGGCCCCGCCGCCGGCGCCGCGCAGTCTCTGCCAGGCCGCCTCGTCGAAGCCGGCGAGCCGCTCGAAGGCGAAGCGCCGCGACCGGCCGGGGTGGAGACCGGCGGCGATTTCCGCCGCCTCGATGACGAAGGTCCCCGACCCGCACATGGGGTCGACCACGGGCTCGGCGCCGTCGTAGCCGCACCGGCGCAGGAAGAGGGAGGCCAGGGTCTCGCGCATCGGCGCCTTGTGGACGGCCTCCTTGTGGTTGCGCTTGTGCAGGGACTCGCCCGAGCTGTCGACGCTGATGGTGCACAGGTCGTCGTCGATGCGCGCCTTGATGCAGACCTCGGCGTCGGGCGCCACCGGCGCGCCAAGCTCCTCCCGGATCGCCCGTTCGATCCGCTGCGCCGCCGCCCCCGCGTGGTAGATGCGCGAGCCCTTGCAGGACGCCTCGACGCGGACCGGAACGTCCGGGCGCAGGACGGCGCCCCAGGCGACCCGGCGCGCGCGCTTGTCGAGCTGGGCGAGATGGAAGGCCCGGAAGGCGCCGATGCGCGCCAGGACGCGGGTGGCGCCCCGGATCTGGAGGTTCGCCCGCCAGACCTCGGGCCAGCCGCCCCTGACCGTCACCCCGCCCTTGACGGGGGTGGGCTCGGCGAATCCCCGGTCCCGCACCTCCGCGCACAGCGCGGATTCCAGGCCCGGGGCGGTGACGATGAAAATTTCGAAGGCGGCGTCTTGCTGCATCCCGCCTACATATCGCGTCGGCCCCGTGCCTTCGACATCTTTCTCGCCGCGGCGCCCGTCAGGCCGCGGTGCGGTAGCGGGCGGCGGCGTGGGCCTGCGTGAAGTTCGGGAGCATGGCCCGCCGGGCGGCGTCGAAGGCGTCCCACTGGCCGGCGTCGGGAAGCGGCGGGATGGTGACGGTCTCGCCGCGGTCGAACCCCACCAGGGCCGCGTCGACCAGCTCCTCCGTCTCCATGACGATGGGCAGCGCGTTCACGTCGCGGCCCGACCGCTCCCAGATCTCGGTGCGGGTCGCCGCGGGAAGCACGGCCTGGACATGGACCCCCCTGGGTCCGAGTTCGAGGTGGAGCGTCTGGCTCAGGTACAGGACGAAAGCCTTGGTCGCGCCATAGACGGCAAGGCCGAGTTCGGGCGCCAGGGCGACGACGGAGGCGACGTTGACGATGGCTCCGCCGCCGGCCGCGACGAAGCGCGGCGCCACCGCGCTGGTGAGCCGCGCGAGCGCCGTGACGTTGAGGGCGATGATCCTGGCCGCCTCCTCCGGGCCGTGGTCGAGGAATCCGCCGGCGCTGACGGCCCCGGCGTTGTTCACCAGAATCCCGATGCGGTCGTCCTCGCGCAGCCGCGCCTCGACGCCGGCGAGCGCGCCCGGATCGGTGAGATCCGCCGGAAGGACGTCGACCCCGACCCCCCGCTCGCGGCGCAGCCGTCCGGCCAGCGCCTCCATCCGCGCCCCGTCGCGCGCCACCAGCACAAGGTCGTGGCCGCGCCGGGCGAAACGGTCGGCATAGACGGCGCCGATGCCGCTGGACGCGCCGGTGATGAGGACGGCGCTCGTGGATCCGCTCATGCTCGTGTCTCCCTTCGATGGATGGATGCCGGCCGGCATCCCGCCCGGAGAGATCTACGCCCGCCCCGTCTTGTCTGGAATGACGCAGATGCCACCTTTCAGGACATCGGCCGATCCCAGGGCGCCCCGGGTGTCAGGCCGGGACCAGCCCGGCCGCGGCGGCGGAGGCCAGCGCGTGGCGCTGGACCATCTGGGGCGGTTGCCCGAAGGCGCGCAGGAAGGCGCGGCGCATGCGCTCCCGGTCGCCGAAACCGGTGTGGCGGGCGATCGTCTCGATGGAATGACGGCCCTCCTCCATCATCAGCCGCGCCGCCTCGACACGCAGCTTCTCCACGGCCTGGGCGGGGGACCGGCCGGTCTCGGCCTTGAACACGCGGCTGAACTGGCGCGGGCTGAGATGGACCGCCGCCGCCAGCTCCTCCACCGTCAGGGCCGAGTCGAGATGGCGCCGGGCGTGGTCGAGCGCGCGCTGGACGCGGTCGGACCGCGGCGCCAGGTCGAGCAGCGCCGAGAACTGCGACTGGCCGCCGGTGCGGCGGTGGTAGACCACCAGTTTCCGCGCCACCGCCCGCGCCGCGTCGGCCCCGTGGTCGGCTTCGACCATGGCCAGCGCCAAGTCGATTCCGGCCGTCGCCCCGGCCGACGTCCACACCGGGCCATCGACGATGAAGATGCGGTCCTCCTCCACCGTCACCGCCGGGAAGCGCTCCTGGAGGAGGCGTGCGGCGCACCAGTGGGTGGTGGCGCGGCGGCCATCGAGCAGGCCGGCCTCGGCCAGGGCGAAGGCGCCGATGCAGGCCCCGGCGATCCGCCGGCAGCGCCCGGGCGCCTCCCGCAGGAAGGCCAGCAGCCCCGGCGAGGTGGGCATCATCTCGGTGTGGCCGCCGACGATCAGCGTGTCCCAATCGCCGCCGTCCAGGGGTGCGGTGTCGACCCGGAAGCCGATCGAACTCGGCACCGGCCCTCCCGTCTCGGACAGAAGGCGCACCTCGTAGAGGGTTTCCCCGGCGTTCGCGTTGGCGCACTCGAAGACCGAGGCGACGGCGTAGATCAACACCGGATGGCCCGGAGCGACGACGAACCCGATGCGCTTCATGGCAGCCCCTGTCTCCTCATGTCCGGAATCGTGGCCTATGTGTGGTTCGGGACGTCCGCCGGCAAGCCCGGGCCGTCGCCATCAACGTATCGGCAGCCGGGCCGAGCGAGGACACGGCGGATGGTGGGGGTCTGCCGCCTATGCCGCCCGCGGCGCGCCGGCGGCCTCGGCCCAGACCTGGAACGCCTGGCGCCGTGTTGCATGGATGTGGTCGGTGTCGCAGGTCAAGCGCCCGTCTCCGTTCCGGTCGCCCACCATGCCGCACAAGGCCAATGCCGCCCTGCGCCAGCGCGGCAGCCTCACGGTCTGGGTCCGCGAGGAGGCGATCGAGCAGTGGAAAGCGGCGCCGCGCCGAACGCCGGGTGGACAGGCGAGCTATTC
>JAEZHQ010000629.1 GCA_023416455.1 Pseudomonadota bacterium
GATCACGCCGGCCAGCAGGCCGGCGGCGACCGCCGCTTCGGCCGGCATTTCGGCCTCCGCCGCCGCCACGATGCGCCCCGCCGCGACCGCGGTCAGGCCGGCCATGCGGTCGACGAGCAGACCGACCGGCTGGCCGCGGTGGCCGATCACCAGCACGCGGGAAGCCGGGCCGGGGCCGGCGTCCGGCAGGCCGAGGATGCGGTGCAGGCTGATCACCGGCAGCACCGCGCCGCGGCGGCGCGCCAGCCCTTCCAGGGCGGGCGGGCCGAGCGGGATGCGCACCAGCTCGGGCGGGCGGAGGATTTCCAGGACCGTGTCCAGGGGAACGGCCAGCGCCGTCCCGCCGACGCCGAACGCGACGAACGGGCGGGTTCCGGCCTCTTCCCCGGAGGGCGTGCCCGCCGCCGCCCCGGTCTCTTCGATGCGCGCCGCCATGGATTCCCTCCCGTGCCGGACCGGATCAGCCGGCACCGTGCAGTTCGTCCGCCATGGCCGCGATCTCCTCGATGGCGGCGGCCAGCTCCTCGGCGCCCTTGGCCTGCTCGCGGGCCGCCTTGGCGGCCTCGCCGGCGGCCTGGTTGGCCTGGGCGGCGGCGGCGGCGACCTGCTCGACCCCCTTCTGCGCCTCCTGGACGGCGCGCTGCATCTCGCCCGCGGCGTCGACGATGCCGCGGCTGCCCTCGGTCACCGTCGCCAGGTCGGCGGCGGCGGCGGACAGGCGGACCGCGAACTCCTGGTGGCGGACCGCCTCCAGCTCGGCGCCGGCGGTGATCTCCTCGATGTCGCGGCGGACGCGGCCGACCTGGTCCTGGATGTCCCTGACGATGTCCTTGACCCGCTCGGCGTTCTCCGAGCTGTCGCGGGCGAGGTTGCGGATGTCGTTGCTGACCACGGTGAAGCCGCGCCCGAACTCGCCCGCCCGCGCCGCCTCGATGGAGCCGCTGACCGCCAGCATGCCGGTCTGGATCGCGATGACGGAGATGGAGTCGACCACCTTGTCGATGCGCCGTCCGGTCCGCTCCAGCCCGTCGATCCGGGCGATGTTGCCGCGGTTGGTGTCGACCGTGCTCAGGACGCCGGCGGCCAGGCCCCCCACCATCTCCCGCGTCTCGCCCAGCAGCGTGTCCATGGCGGCGCAGCGCCGGAAAGCCTCCTCGGCGCGGGCGACGCCGAGGCGCGCGCTGGCTTCGATCTGGGCGATGGCGGTGCCCGACTGGTGGGTGGCGGCCCCCTGGGCGTGGGCGCCGCGCGCGATCTGGCCGATGGCGGTCATGACCTGGGCGGCGGCCCGGTTGATCTCCTCGATGGCGGCGGACAGCTGCTCGGCGGCCGAGGCCAGGTCGCCGGCGGTGCGGCGGATGTCGGCGCTGCCGTTCAGCTCCTCGGCGATCTCCGAGAGCTGGCCGGCCGCCTGCTCGCTCTGGGCCAGGGCCTCGGCCTGCTGCCCCACCGTCTTCAGGGCCTCCTCGCTGGCCGCCGCCTGCTCCTCGGCGGCCGCCGCCACGGTCTCGGCGCCGCGCTGCGCCTCGCGGACGGCGACGTCGGCCTCGATGGCGGCCTTGATGGTCTCCTGGGCGCCGCGGGCGATGGCCGCCATGTCGTCGCGCACCGTCTCCAGCTGCCCGACGATACGCCGGCCGCGGCCGACCTCCGCGGTGGCCGCCTCCGACGAGGCGACGATTCCCGCCACGATGGCCGCCACGACGCCCTGAATCTCGTTGACCATGCGCTGGATGTCGTTGGCCGAGCGCTCCGACCGTTCGGCCAGGGCCTGCACCTCGTCGGCGACCACGGCGAAGCCGCGGCCGGCATCGCCGGCACGGGCGGCCTCGATGGCGGCGTTCAGCGCCAGCAGGTTGGTCTGGTCGGCCATGGCGGCGACGCCGCCGACGATGGTGCCGATCTCCATCGCCTGGCGCTCCAGGTCGCGGACCAGCGCCACCGCCGCCTCCTGCCGCGCGGCGGCCCGGACCAGCCCGTCGATGGAGCCCAGGATCTGCCCGCTGACCTCCTTCACCAACGTCTGCAACGCCTCGATCCGGACCAGCGAGGACTCGGCGTTGCCCCGCGCCCGGCCGATCAGGGCGGCGGCGCGGTCGATCATGCGCTGCGACTGCTGGGTGGCGCTGGCCGCCTCCTCCGCCCCGGCGGCGACCTGCTCCATGGCCTTGCGCAGTTCCTCCGCGGCGGCCGCGGCCTGGGTGACGCCGCTGGCCAGCTCGCTCGACGCCGCGGCGATGCCTTCCGCCGCCTTGCGCCGCCGGGTGCTGGCGCGGGCCTTGCGCCGCTGCGCCTCGGCGATGCGCTGGCTGGACGGGGGCGGGGCGCCCCCCGGCGTCCCGGTGTCCGCCGCAAGCTCCGCCATCCGGCTCCCGGCCGTGGCCTCCGCGCCCTGGGCGGTGCGCGCCGTGTCGATCTGCTTCTTCTTGACCAGTGCCATGTCTTCGCCCCGCGAACCGTCCGGTTGCGGCTCCAGTGATTGGTTCAGGGTGCGCCCGCCCCGGGATGCGTCCGCCTCAGGACGCGGCCGATGTAGGTCCCGAGCGCCGCCTTCAGCCCCGCGGCCGAGCCGGAGTCCAGCGCCAGAACGATCTGTCCGGCGACGTCCTGCGGCTGCGCGTCGAAGCTGATGTGGAACAGGATGGAGGCGGCGAGCGGCCCGGAGTCGAGCCCGCTCGCCTCCAGGATTTCCGCCGCCGAGCCGCAATGGACCGCCGGCAACGTCGTGGTGATCCCGGTGCCCAGCAGGTTCGCCATGACCGACAGGCAGCTGTTCAGCACGATGTTGCCGACTTCGGCCAGCGCTTCGCCCTCAAGCTCCGCCGCCTGCTCCTTCGGCACCTCGGGCGGCAGGGCGGCGCTGGCCAGGGACAGGCTGCGGTGGGCCGGCACCAGGAGGATCGCCGTGCCGCGGAAGGCACCCGACAAGCCCTCGCTCACCGCGACCAGCCGCTCGGGCAGGGCCGCCTCCAGGACCTGCACCACCCGGCCGCTCGGCACGATCTCGACGGTCGGGACGGAAATCCGCACCGCGGCGCCGAGCATGCGGCTGAGCGCGGTCGATGCCCTGGCGACTCCGATGTTGCCCAGCTCGGCCAGCGCGTCATGCTCCAGGTCGTCGAGGTCGATCGTCATCATCCCGCCGCCCGGTGCGGCAGGGCGGCCGCGGTCAGGAAGCGGCTCACCTGCTCCTCGTCCAGCGGCTTGGGCATGAAGGCGGCGCCCAGCTCGCGGATGCCGGACACCACCGAGTCCTGGGCGTTGGCGGTGATGATCGCGATGCGGATGTCCGGCCGCTGCTCGCGCAGCCGGGCCGCCGCCTCCAGCCCGTTGTCGCCGGGCATGTTGAAGTCAATTATAGCGATGTGGATATCACTTTCGCCCAGTTTCTCATAAAGCTCGCCGCTGTTCGCCGCCTCGACAACCGACCAATCCGGCTTGCTGCGCAATATAATGCCGCGCACATGCATGCGGGACAGCTTGCTGTCATCCACGACGATTACGGTCTTGCTCAAGGTTGGCACTCCACGGCAGAAAAAATATTGGATCCTGAAGCGATTATAACCGCCTCCCGGCGACAGACCAGCGGATATTGTAGCGGGCGGGCGGGGCATGGCGCCTGGGCGGTTGGCGGGAGCCCGCGCCTTTGCTAACAGCATGGGTATCCCGCCCCCCGCAGCGGAGTTCCTGTCTTGGACGAATTCGTCAGCGCGCTCGTGGTCTTCCTGGTGGTCGTGGACCCGGTCGGCCTGGTGCCGATCCATCTCGGCCTGACCCGGGGCTTCGACGCCCGGCGCCAGCGCACCATCGCGCTGCGCGGCACCGCCATCAGCTTCGCCATCATCGTCTTCTTCGCCTATCTGGGCGATCTCGTCCTGGGCGCGCTGTCCATCGGCATGCCGGCCTTCCGCATCGCGGGCGGGGCGCTGCTGTTCTGGATCGCCTTCGAGATGCTGTTCCAGCGCCGCGCCGAACGCAAGGAGCGCACCGTGGACGACGCCCGGACGGAGGAGGAGGCGCACGACCTCGCCGTGTTCCCGCTGGCCATCCCGCTCATCGCCGGGCCGGGCGCCATCACCTCGACGCTTCTTCTGATGGACCGCTACGGCGCCACGCTGGCCGGCCAGGGCATGGTCCTGGCCGCCGCGGCCACCGCCATCGGCAGCGTCGCCGCCCTGCTGCTGGTCGCCGACCGGGTGAACCGGCTGCTCGGCCGCACCGTGATCCACACGGTCAGCCGGGTGCTGGGCATCGTGCTGGCGGCGCTGGCCGCGCAGACCATCATCGCCGGCGTCACCGCCGTCTACCCGCCGCACTGAGCCGCCGCTGCCCTCACCGCCGGTCCGCCGGCGGGAAGGGGCGGCCGGGGTTGCCGTCGTAGAGCTGGCGCGGGCGGCCGATCTTCTGGTCGGGGTCCTCGATCATCTCCTGCCACTGCGCGATCCAGCCGACGGTGCGGGCCAGCGCGAACAGCACGGTGAACATGCTGGTCGGGAAGCCCATCGCCTTCAGGATGATGCCCGAGTAGAAGTCGACGTTGGGGTACAGCTTCTTCTCGACGAAATAGGGGTCCTCCAGCGCGATCCTCTCCAGCTCCATGGCGATGGCGAGGTGCGGCTCGTCCTTGATGCCCAGAACGTCCAGCACCTCGTAGCAGGTCTGGCGCATGATGCGGGCGCGCGGGTCGTAGTTCTTGTAGACGCGGTGGCCGAAGCCCATCAGGCGGAAGGGGTCGTTCTTGTCCTTGGCGCGGCGGATGAACTCCGGGATGCGGTCGACCGAGCCGATCTCCTCCAGCATCAGCAGCACCGCCTCGTTGGCGCCGCCGTGCGCCGGTCCCCACAGGGCGGCGATGCCCGAGGCGATGCAGGCGAAGGGGTTGGCGTGCGAGGATCCGGCGAGCCGCACGGTGGAGGTCGAGGCGTTCTGCTCGTGGTCGGCGTGCAGGATGAAGATCTTGTCCATGGCCTTGGACAGGATCGGGTTGACCTTGTACGGCTCGCACGGCGTGCCGAAGGTCATGTAGAGGAAGTTCTCCGCGTAGGAGAGGTCGTTGCGCGGGTACATGAAGGGCTGGCCGGCCGCGTATTTGTAGGCCATGGCCGCCATGGTCGGCATCTTGGCGATCATCCGGTGCGAGGCGATCATCCGCTGCTTCGGGTCGAAGATGTCGGTGGAGTCGTGGTAGAAGGCCGACAGCGCGCCGGTCACCCCGCACATCACCGCCATCGGGTGGGCGTCGCGGCGGAAGCCGCTGTAGAAGCGGGCGAGCTGCTCGTGCACCATGGTGTGGTAGGTGATGGTGCGCTCGAACTCCGCCTTCTGCTGCGGGTTGGGCAGTTCGCCGTTCAGCAGCAGGTGGCAGACCTCCAGATAATCGCAGTGCTCGGCCAGATCCTGGATGGCGTAGCCGCGGTGCAGCAGCACGCCCTTGTCGCCGTCGATGTAGGTGATGGCCGACTGGCAGCTCGCCGTCGAGGTGAAGCCGGGGTCGAAGGTGAAGCAGCCGGTCTCGGCGTAGAGCTTGCGGATGTCGATGACCCGCGGCCCGGTGGTCCCCGCCAGCAGCGGCAGCCTGACGCTCTTCCCGGTGGTGTCGTCGGTCAGCGTGACGGTCCCGACCCGGGTGACGCCGCCGGGTCCGGCCGCCCCTTCCTGCTGCTCCTTGCTGCTGTCCATCGCCCTCTCCCTCCGCGGAGCCTTCCCGTGCGAGGCACGGTCCTTCTAGGAGACTGCATGCAAGGGCGGGGCCGTCAATACCACGGCCGATATAGCCCGGGCCGTTCGCGCCGCCGTAAGGAGCGGTTGCGAAGGGGCCGCCAAGGCCCATCCCGTTCCAGGGACATCAAGCGCGGGAGGAACCGCCGAAATCCCGTTTCGAAGGAGGTGCGCCGCACCGCCGTTGCAGGCGCCGCATTGGTGGGGGAAATCGGCGGGGGAATTCCGGCGCTTCTCTTTTGCGACCGGTCAATGCCTCCTCCGGAACGCGCGCCGTCAGAAGATCCCCGCCTCCAGCCCGGCGGCCATCAGCGTGCCCAGCTCCTCGCAGGAGGCGGCGAAGTCCTCGCGGAAGGGGCCGCGGCAGACCAGCGGCTCCTGCACGGCGCGCCAGCGCAGCCCCGTGGCGATGCCCGCCACGGCCCGGCAGGTGCCGGTGCCGTCGTGCCCGGCCCGCACGACGAGGGCGTAGGGAAGGCCCTGCGTGTGCTCCAGGCAGGGATAATAGACGCGGTCGAAGAAGTCCTTCAGCGCGCCGCTCATGTAGCCGAGATTCTCGGTCGTGCCGAGGATGACCGCCTGGGCGGCCAGCACGTCCTCCGGCCCGGCCTCCAGCGGGGCCAGGGCGACGGTCTCGACCCCGGCGACGTCGGGGTGGCGCGCCCCGCGCAGGATGGCGTCGCGCAGCCGCTGCGTGTTCGGCGACGGGGCGTGCGCGACGACGAGCAGACGCTTGGACGCCATGACCTTCCTCCCGGCCGCCGCGGCTCAGGCCATGAGCTGGCCGCCGTTCACCTCGATCACCTGGCCGGTGATGTAGCCGCTGAGCCGCTCCGACGCCAGGAACAGATAGGCGCCGACGCAGTCCTCCGCGGTGCCGAGCCGGCCCAGCGGGATGCGCGCCGCCGTCGCCGCCAGCTTCTCCGGCGAGGAATAGCGCTGGTGGAAGTCGGTGGCGATGGTGCCCGGAGACACCGCGTTGACGCGGATGCGGTCGGGCGCCAGCTCGGCGGCGAGCGAGCGGGTGAAGGTGGAGACGAACGCCTTGGAGGCGCTGTAGATCGACGAGCCGGGGCTGCCCCCCGTTCGGGCCGAGATGGAGACGGTGTTCACGATGGCGCCGCCGCCGGCCGCCTTCAGCGCCGGCAGGGCGTGCCGGCAGGCGACGACGACAGAGCGCAGGTTGAGGTCGATCACCCCGTCCAGGAAGGCGTCCTCCATGGCCGCCAGCGGCACCCGCCCGACCATGGTGCCGGCGTTGTTGACCAGCAGGTCGAGCCCGCCGAAGGCGTCGGCGGCCCCGTCCACCACCGCCGCCACCGCGCCGCGCCGGCGGAAGTCGCCGGTGAAGACCCGCACCTCCGCGCCGGTGGCGGCGAGATCCGCGGCCAGCCGCGCCAGCCCGTCGCCCTCGCCCGACCCGTGCAGCGC
>JAEZHQ010000643.1 GCA_023416455.1 Pseudomonadota bacterium
GCCTCCGGTCCGGCGGCGCGGCCGTCGCCGCGCGCCCAGCCGCGGGACATGGCGGCGCCGGCCAGCACGCCGGCCCCGGCGACCAGGGCCGCGGTCAGCCAGGGGTGCATCTGCGCCTCGGTGTAGAGGCTGGTCTCGCGGACGAAGCGGTGCCGCCCGGCCCGCGCCCGGCCATCCTCGCCGGGGGCATACAGCGAGTCGTGCCGCTCCCGCCGCGGCCCGCCGGAGCGCATGGTGCGGGTGAGCGCCCGCTCCATCAGCCGGTCGGTGAGGCGCGGCGCGAAGGTCTCGGCCAGCGAGAACAGCTTGGCGGTACCCCCCACATAGAGGTCGCGCACCGGGGTCCGGGCGGCGTGCAGGATGGCGCGCGCGACCAGCTCCGGCGCATAGACCGGGGGCGGGTTGAGCGGCTCCGCGTCCATCAGGTTGCGGGCATGCTCCTCGTACAGCGTGTCCACGGCCGCCGGCTTGATCAGCGTCACCGACACCGGCGCGCCGTCGGCCTCCAGCTCCATGCGCAGCGCGTCGGTGAAGCCCTTGACCGCGTGCTTGGTCGCCGAATAGGCGCCCTGGAGCGGGATCGCGCGGTCGGACAGCACGCTGCCCAGGTTGATGAGGGCGCCGCCGCTCCGGCGCAGGTGCGCGACGGCGGCGCGCGACCCGTTGACCACGCCCCAGTAGTTCGTCTCGAACAGCCGGCGGTGATCCTCCGGCGGCGTGTCCTCGAGGCGGCCATAGATCGAGACGCCCGCGTTGTTCACCCAGCTGTCGAAGCCGCCGAAGCTGCGGACGGCGCTGTCGGCAAGTTGATGCATGGCGGCCTCGTCGGCCACGTCGGCGACGACGTGGAGGGCGTCCCCGCCCTCGGCGCGGATCCCGTCCGCCACGCGGCCCAGCGCCTCGCGGTCGCGGGCGGCCAGCACGACGCGCGCGCCCCGCGCCGCCGCCATCCGGGCGGTGACCAGCCCGATGCCGCTGGTCGCGCCGGTGATGACGATCACTTGCTGTTCGATGGGCTTCAGATGCAGGCGCATGGGGGAACCTCCCTTGGGGCTGGTGGCGTCCGGTCATCGCTCCTGCGATGAACAGGCGCCGTCCCGCGGCGTCCCCGACGGGGCATCCGCCTTCACCCTTTGGAGGGTTGGCGGCCCCCCGCTCTGGTCCACCTTTAGCCCGGCAACGAGGTGGGAAAAGGGAGAAGCCCCATGCAGCGAACAGCGACGGCGACGCCGCCGCCGGCCGGCATCGGCGGGGTGGGCGGGCGCTACCGGCGGGTGCGCGCCGCCACGGCGGGGCTGGCCGCCGGCTTGACGGCCGAGGACCAGGTGGTCCAGTCGATGCCGGACGCCAGCCCGGTCAAATGGCACCTGGCGCACACCAGCTGGTTCTTCGAGACCTTCCTCCTGGTCCCCCACCTCGCGTCCTACCGCCCCTTCGATCCCGCCTACGGCTACCTTTTCAACTCCTACTACGAGGCGGTCGGCGCCCGCCACCCGCGGCCCCGGCGCGGCCTGCTGACCCGCCCCGGGGTGGCCGAGGTGGCGGCCTACCGCGACCATGTGGACGAGGCCATGCTCCGCCTGCTGGACGGCCCCGCGGCCGGGCGGCTGGCCCCGCTGGTCGCGCTCGGCCTGGCCCACGAGGAGCAGCACCAGGAGCTGATCCTGATGGACCTGCTGCACCTGTTCTCCGAAAACCCGCTGGCCCCGGCCTGCCGCCCCTTCCGGCCGGCCCCCGCCCAGGCCGCGGACGAGGGGCGCTGGATCGCCGTCGCGGGCGGAACCGTCGGGATCGGGCGGGCCGCCGGCGACCCGGGCTTCGCCTTCGACAACGAGGGGCCGTGCCACGAGGTGCTGCTGCGCCCCTTCCGCCTGTTCTCCCGGCCGGTGACCAACGCCGAATGGCTCGCCTTCGTCGAGGACGGCGGCTACGCCACGCCCGGCCTGTGGCTGTCCGACGGCTGGGCCGCGGCGACCGCCGGGGGGTGGGAGGCCCCCGCCTACTGGCGGCGGCGCGACGGAGGCTGGGTCACCTTCACGCTGATGGGCGAGATCGCGCTCGACGGCGCCGCCCCCGTCTGCCACGTCAGCTGTTACGAGGCCGACGCCTTCGCCCGCTGGGCGGGCAAGCGCCTGCCCACCGAGTTCGAGTGGGAGGCCGCGGCGGCCGGCCTGGAGCCCCGCGGCAACACGCTGGGCAGCGGCCTGCTGCGCCCCGTCGCGGCGCCGCCCCGCGCCGACGGGCGGCCCGGCCAGATGTTCGGCGACGTCTGGGAATGGACGGCCAGCGCCTATGCCGGCTATCCCGGCTACCGCCCCGCCGCCGGCGCGGTCGGGGAGTACAACGACAAGTTCATGGCCAACCAGTACGTTCTGCGCGGCGGCTGCTGCGCAACGCCGGACGGGCATGCCCGCGCCACTTACCGGAACTTCTTCTACCCGCACCAGCGCTGGATGTTCAGCGGCGTGCGCCTTGCGGAGGATGCGTGATGGACGGACACCGGAGCGCCGGCGCCCTGGCGGCGGTGGAGGGGGAGGACACCGCCTTCCTGGCCGACGTGATCGACGGGCTGTCGCGCCCGCGCAAGAGCCTGCCCTGCAAGTATTTCTACGACCGTGAAGGCTCCGCCCTGTTCGACGCGATCTGCGGGCTCGACGCCTATTACCCGACGCGGACGGAGACCGCCCTGCTGCGCGGGTGCGCCGCCGCCATCGCCGCCCTGGCCGGCCCCGGCGCGGCGCTGATCGAGCTGGGCAGCGGATCCAGCGTCAAGGTCCGCATCCTGCTCGACGCGCTGGACTCCCCGGCCCTCTACGTGCCGGTCGACATCAGCCGCGACCACCTGATGGACGCGGCCGGCCGGCTGGCCGCCGACTATCCATCCCTCACCGTGGTCCCGGTGGCCGCCGACTATATGCGAGGATTCCCGCTGCCGCGCGGGGTGGCCCCGGAGCGGGCGGTCGCCTTCTTCCCCGGCTCGACCATCGGCAACCTCCGCCCCGCCGAGGCCCAGCGCTTCCTGCTCGGCCTCGGCCGGCGCCTCGGCGCCGGGTCCCGGCTGCTGATCGGGGTGGATCTGCGCAAGGATCCCGCCGTCCTGGAGGCCGCCTACGACGATCCCGAGGGGGTGACCGCCGCCTTCAACCGCAACCTGCTGGCCCGCATCAACCGCGAGCTTGGCGGGACCTTCGAGCTGTCCCGCTTCGCCCACCGGGCTCGCTACGACGCGGCGCGCGGCCGCATCGAGATGCATCTGGAAAGCCTGGAGGACCAGGCCGTCCGGATCGCCGGCCGCCGCTTCCGCTTCGCCGCGGGCGAGACCATCCACACGGAGAATTCCTACAAATATTCCGTCCCCGGCTTCCGCCGCCTCGCCGCCCGCGCCGGCTGGCGGGACGGGCGGAGCTGGACCGACGCGGAGGCCCTGTTCAGCCTGCACTGGCTGGTCTGGGGCGGGTGAGGGCGGAACAGCCGCGTCGCAACCGGGTTGTCCTGTCGTACCATCGCAACAACGGAAAGCCCGGTGATGAGCATCTTCGACCAGATCAAGCAGGACCACGACACCGTCCGCCGCCTGCTCGACGAGGCCGAGACGGCCGACGGAGACGGCCGCGCCGCCTACGAGGTTCTGCAACGCGAGCTGTGGGCCCACGGCAAGGTGGAGGAGGCGGTCTTCTACGCCGCCCTCGCCCGCGCCCGCTCGGCCAAGGAGGAAACCGTCGAGGGCCTGAACGAGCACCACCTGATCAACGGCCTGCTCGACGAGCTGAACGCGATGCCGGCCGGCGGCACGGCGTGGAAGGCCAAGCTCCAGGTGCTGGGTGAACTGGTCCGCCACCATCTCGACGAGGAGGAGGAGGAGCTGTTCGAGGAGGCCGGGGAAGCCCTGGGCGCCGACCGCGCCGACCGGCTGGGCTCCCTCTACGCCGAGCGCAAACAGCAGATGATGGCCGCGCTCGCCCCGCTTCCCAGGGTGTAGGCCGGGCGCGGTCCCGGGGAGGAGAGC
>JAEZHQ010000652.1 GCA_023416455.1 Pseudomonadota bacterium
GTCCTGCTTCTCGGCCGCTTCGCCGCCGCCGAGCGGCGCGCGGCGCTGGCGCGGGGCGCCACCGATCTCCTCGTCCGGCCGGTCACCGGCGCGGAGCTGGCGGCGCGGCTGCGCGTGCATCTGGAGAACCGGGCGCTGAACCATTCCCTTGCGGAGGTCATCCGCAGCCTCCAGACGTTTCACAGCGGCGCCGTCCAGCGCATGCAGCTCGCCCGCGACATGCAGCTCGCGCTTCTGCCCGAGGCGGAGGCGCGCCGCGACATCGAACGGCGCTATGGCGTGCGCCTGGACAGCCACTTCGAATCCAGCGCCGAGCTGGGCGGCGACCTATGGGGCGCGCGCCCCATCGACGACCGGCGCTTCGCGGTGTTCCTGTGCGACTTCACCGGGCACGGCGTGGCGGCGGCCCTGAACACCTTCCGCCTGCACGCCCTGCTCGCCAAGATCGACCTGCCGGGCGACGACCCGGCGGCCATGCTGGGCGCGGTGAGCCGGCTGCTGGTCGGGCTGCTGCCGGAAAGCCAGTTCGCGGCCATGCTCTACGCCGTGATCGACACCGGCGCCGACCGGCTGACCTACGCCACCGCCGGCGCGCCGCGGCCGATCATCGGCCTGCCCGGCGGGGCGCTGCGGGTGGGGGAAAGCGTCGGGCTGCCGCTCGGCGTGTCGCCCCTGGCCAGCTACCGCAACCACGCCATGGACTTCCCTCCCGGCGCCTTCCTGTTCCTGTTCAGCGACGCGCTGTTCGAGGCGCGCGACTGGGACGGTTGCCCGTTCGGCTATGACGGCCTGCTCGATCTTGTGCGGGGGGCCGCGGGGAAGGGAACGCTCGCCGCCCTGCTCGGCCACTATTTCGAGATGATGCCCCGGCCGCTCGCCGACGACCTGACCGCCCTGTGGCTGAGCCGGCGCGCCGGCTGACCGCCCTCATCCGCCATGGGCCAGCTCGATGACCCCGACCACGGTGTTGCCGCAACCCAGATAGGTCAGGCTGTCGAAGCTGACCATGCGGGCGAGCGCGATGCCGCGCCCGTGGGTGGCGTCCGAGCGGAGAACCTCGACGTCCATGTGGCGAGTCCAGTCGAAACCGCGCCCCTGGTCGCTCACCGTGAAGGTGATGCGGCGGTCGTCGCGCTCGACGCGCAGGGTGGCGACCTTGTCGCGGTTCTCCGGATGGGCGAGGCGTGCCTCGACCTCGCGGGAGAGCTGGTTGCCCAGCTTGAGCGCGCCCTTGGCCTGGTAGCCGATGCCGAGGTTGCCGTGCTCGATGGCGTTCATCAGAAGCTCGGTCAGCCCGAAGGCCAGCTTGCGGGTGTTGGGCAGGAGCGAGGACAGGGCGATGGCGAGGTTGTACGCCTCCTGCGGCGCGCGGAACCGGAAGGTCCCGTCGCGCATCAGCGCCATGGCGTCGGAGCGGGAGCGCACGTCGCCGCGCAGCCGCCGCAGGCGCGCGAAGTCCTCCACCGCCGCCGCCGCCACCGAGCGCAGGAGGTCGCCGGGGTAGGGTTTGACCAGATAATAGAAAACCCCGGCCTGGATGGACTCGACGATGTCCGCGCTGGAGTCGGAGACCGTCTGCATGATGACGGGGATGGGCGCCAGCTCCGGATCGGCCTTCAGCCGGGCGATGAGGGCCAGACCGTCCATCCCCGGCAGGCAGCGGTCGAGCAGGATGACCTGCACGTTCTCCCGCGCCTCGGCCAGGATCCGCCAGGCCTCCTCGCCGCTGCCCGCCTCCAGCGTCCGGTAGCCCATGCGCCCCAGATAGCCGGCCGTGATGGCGCGGCTCATCTCCTCGTCGTCGACCACCAGGGCGGTTACAGGTTCGGCCATGGGGCTCGTTCAACTCCGGCGCTGCGATGGCGGGCGGCGGGGGCCGGACTGTGGGGCCGGCGGGCGCTCCCGACGGGATTCCACCAAAGCCCCGGTTAAGAATCCGTTCCCGGCACCGGGCCGGCTCCTTCGGAGACGGCCGCGCGCTCCCGCTCCACCCCGGCGATGCTGCGGGCGAGCGCCGCCACGGCTGGGGCGATGCCCTCGCCCCCATCTTCGCCCCCGTCCTCGCCCCTATCGTGACGGCGGGCGGCGGTCATCACCCGGTTGGCGGCGTCGGCCAGGGGCTGGAAACCGAGGTTGCCGGCTGCCCCCTTGATGATGTGGGCCTCATGCCCGACGGTGGCCGCATCCCCGGCCCGGGCGGCGGCGTGCAGCCGCTCCATGTGACCGGGAAGGTCGCGGAAGAAGGTCCGCATCAGATGGGCGAAGCCCTCCTCGCCCAGGGCCTCCAGCAGGTCCGCCCGCCTGGCCGGGGGGCTGGGGAGGGACGGCGGATCCCGGGGGACGGGCGGCGGCCCCCAGCGGTCAACCGCGCCCAGGAGCTGTTCGGGGCCGAGCGGCTTTGGCAGGTAATCGTCCATCCCGGCCGCCAGGCAGGCCGCGTCGTCGCCGTGCATGGCGTTGGCGGTCATCGCGACGATGGGCACCCGCCCGGCCGGACCGCCAAGGCGGCGGATGCTTCGGGTGGCCGCCAGCCCGTCCATCACCGGCATCTGGACGTCCATCAGGACAAGGTCGTAGGGCAGGGCGGCGACGGCGTTCACCGCCTCCTCGCCGTTCGACACCGCGTCCGCCAGATGGCCGGCCCGGCGCAGCAGGGCGAGGGTGAGCTGCTGGCTCACCGGGTTGTCCTCCGCCACCAGGACGCGGCAGCGCCGCGCCTGCGCCGGCCCTGCGGACCAGCCGGCGCCGGCGGCGCCGTGATGGAACGGTGGCTCCGGCGGCCCGTCGAGCAGCCGGGCGAGGCCGGCGCGCAGGGTGTTGGAGCGGATCGGCTTGACGATGAGCGCGTCAAACACCGCCGCCCGTTCCTGCCGCTTTTCGGCCCGCTCCTCGGCCCGCTGCGCGGCGGCGAGCGCCAGTCGAAGCCCGGCGAGCGCCGGCTGGGCGCGGATGCGCGCGGCCAGCTCCGGTCCGGTCATCCCCGGCATGTCATGGTCGAGGATGGCGGCATCGAACGGGCGTCCGGCGGCGGCGGCGGCGCGCAGGCGCTCCAGCGCCTCCGGTCCCGTGGCCGCGGACTCCGCCGCGATGCCGAAGCCTTCGAGGTGGCGGACCAGCAGGTCGCGGCTGACCGCCGAGTCGTCGACCAGCAGGACCCGCCGGCCGCTCCAGTCGGCCGGGGCGAGGCCGGCGGCGGCGGGGAGGGCGCCGCGGTCCAGCGGGAGGCAGACCCAGAAGACGCTGCCGGCGCCCGGCGCGCTCTCCACCCCGATCCGGCCCCCCATCAGCTCGGTCAGCCGCTTGGCGATGGCCAGCCCGAGCCCGGTGCCGCCATGGCGCCGGGCCGCGGAGGCGTCGACCTGGGTGAACATGGTGAACAGCCGCGCCCGGTCGGCGGCCGAAATCCCGATGCCGGTGTCGCGGACCTCAATTCGCACCTCGGCGCGGCCGCGCCCGGCGGGTTCCTCCTCCGACAGGACGATGGTGACGCTGCCGTGGTCGGTGAACTTGACGGCGTTGCCAGCGAGGTTGATGAGGATCTGGCGGATGCGCCCGGGATCGCCGCGCAGCGGCCCGCGCAGGGAGGGCGGCACGTAGCTGATCAGCTCCAGCCCCTTGGCGACGGCGCGCGGGGCCAGCAGCTCGACCACGCTTTCGACGAGCGGGACCGGGTCGAACTCGTTCACCTCCAGGTCGAGGCGTCCGGCGTCGATCTTCGAGAAGTCGAGGATGTCGTTGATGATGACGAGGAGCGACTCCGCCGACTCCCGGATGGTGGCGGCGTAGGTGCGCTGCTCCTCGTCCATCGGGGTCTCCAGCAGCAGGCCGGCCATGCCGATGACACCGTTCATGGGCGTGCGGATTTCGTGGCTGACGGTGGCCAGGAAGTCCATCTTGCTGCGCTGCCCGGCCTCGGCCTTCTCCTTGGCCTCGTGCAGGGCGCGTTCCACCCGCTTGCGTTCGGTCAGGTCGCGGATGATGGCGGCGAACAGCGGGCCGTGCCGGGTCTTCACCTCCGCCACCGAGATGTCGAGCGGAAACACCGACCCGTCCGCCCGCATGGCGTTGACCTCGCGGGTGAAGCCGGGACCCAGCCGGCGGTCGCCGCGCAGGATGTCCGCCAGGTGGCGGGCGTGGGACTCCTGCTGGAAGGGCGGGACGAGATCCCGGATGGCCCGTCCGGCCAGGGTCCCCGGCGGGCGGCCGAAGATCCGGTGGGCGGCCGGATTGGCGCTTTCGATGGTGCCGTCGGGCCGCGCTGTCAGAATGCCCTCGACGGCGGCCTCCAGTATGGCGTTCAGCCGGGCGTGTCCCTCGGCAAGCGCCGCCCCCTGCCGCTGGACCAGCGCCGCCGAGCGCATCAGCGTCACCGTGAACAGCAGGATCACCAGGACGAATCCGCCGACGATCAGGGCGGCGTCGTGCAGGCTCGTCCGCCAGCCGGCAAGCTCCTCCTCCTCGCTGCGGCTGATCGCCAGGACGAGCGGCCAGACCGGCGTGACCCGGAAGGCGGTCAGCCGCGTGCCGCCGTCCGGGCCGGGCTCGCGGAAGACGCCGTGCTCGGCCGCCGGCAGGCGGTTGCGGAACAGCTCCGACCCGGCGGCCGACGCGCCGATCCGCTCAGGCGCCAGGGGCAGGCCGGCCAGCGGCACGCCGTCGTAGCGGAACAGCGTCACCGACCCCTGCCGGCCGATCTCCACCGTCTGGAACAGGGCCTGGAAGTATTCGGGGTTGACCGACGCGACGATGACGCCGAGAAGGGCGCCGTCCGCGTCCGGCACGGCCCGGCTCATGGGCAGGATCCATTTGCCCGAGCGGTCCTCGCCGGGGCCGGCCGCGACCAGGTTGCGGCCGCGGACCGGCCGCCCGATGACGAGGCCGGGGGCGGTGCCCGGGGCAAGGCTCCGGAACAACTCCCGCCCGGCGAAGGCATGGCGGCCGGACAGCCGGGAATCCTCGGTGGTCGCCACCAGCGTCCCGGCCGGGTCGAGCAGGGTCAGCGCCCGCAGATGAGGCGAGCGGCGCAGCCGCTCCAGGAGGAGCGCCACCGTCTCGTCCCGCGCCTGGCCGTCGCGGGGCAGGCCGGACGAGCCCAGCGCGTCGGCAATGGAGGCCAGCGTGACGTCCACCGACTGGACGGTCCGCGTGGTCGAGGCTTCCAGCGCGCTGGCCAGGTTGGAAAGGCTCTGCTCCGCCTTCTCCAGGGTCAGCGTCCGGCTGACGTGGAACTGGTGGCCGATTCCGAACAGCAGGGCGGTCACCGACAGGACCGCGAAGGCCAGCATTCCGCCCCGGTGCAGGAAGTGGCCGTGCGTCACCATGGTGCGGGGGTCCCGGCGTTCAGGAAGGCCCGTCCCGGCGGGGACGGCGCTGGCCCGTCAGGGGTGCGGCGCAATGGTAACAGCGGGTTGCGGATTCGCAAGCCGCAAGCGCGCGCCGGCCCGCGGCGGATGTCGGCGGTGTTAGTATGGCCCCGTCGGGGACGCGCCGCCGGCGGCGGGCCGGCGCGCGGAGTCGGAAGGAGGCGGGCGTTGAGGCGGGCGTTGCGGACGGGGGGACGGCTTTCGGCGAGGCCGGCGCGTTCCGGCTTTCCGGTTTCCCGGCCCGGCCTTCTTCTTCTCGCGGGGTTGGCGCTGCTGATGGCGGGGCCGGCCGCGTCCGAGGACCGACTCGACCGCATCCTGCGCAACGGCCTGCTGCGCGTCTGCATGTGGCCGGAGTATTACGCCATCTCCTACCGCAACCCGCGCACGGGCGAGCTTCAGGGGCTGGACATCGACCTGTCGCGGGCGCTGGCCGGCGATCTCGGCGCGGTCGTCGGCTTCGTGGAGTCGAGCTTCCCGCGCTTCGCCGAGGACCTGCGCAGCGACCGCTGCGACATCGGCATGTTCGCCATCGGCGTCACGCCGGCCCGCAGCCGTCTGGTGGCCTTCAGCCGGCCCTATCTGCGCAGCGGCATCCACGCCGTCACCACCCGGACGCACCCGCGCATCCGGGGCTGGGCGGACCTCGACCAGGAGGGGATGGTGATCGCCGTCCAGGAGGACACCTACATGGACGAGTATGCCCGCGGGGCCTTCCGGCGGGCCCGCGTCGTCGCCCTCTCGCATCCGCAGGCGCGCGAGGAGGAGGTGCAGTCCGGCCGTGCCGACGCCTTCCTGACCGATTATCCCTACGGCCAGCGCATGCTGGCCTTCCATCCCTGGGCACAGCTGATCGCGCCGGACGGGCCGGTCCAGGAGACGCCCTACGCCTACGCCGTGGCGCCGGGCGAGCCGGCCTGGCTGGAGCGGGTGGACCGCTTCGTCGCGGCGATCAAGCGCGACGGCCGGCTGGAGGCCGTGGCCGCCCGCTACAAGCTGCTGCCCATCGTGGCGCTGGACTGAACGGGCTTCTCCAGGCCGGACCCTTGGGCCGGCCCCGCGCAAACCGCTCAGCAGGCCCCGCGCCAGTCGGCGCAGCCGGGGGGTGACCCGGCCCCCGCCGGGTGCCGCACGGCGTGCATCATGCTGTATTGGCCGGGGGTGATGCCGTAGACCTTCTTGAAGGTGCGGGCCATGTGCGGCTGGTCGGAGAAACCGGAGAGGACGGCCGCCTCCGCCGCCTGCTTGCGTTCCCGCAGCAGCCGTGCCGCCTCGTTGGCCCGCGCCTGCATGCGCCAGGCGCAGGGCGACAGGCCGAACACCCGCTCGAACTGCCGGATGAGGACGAACACCGAAAGCCCGACCTCCTCCGCCACCTCGCCGATCTGCATCGCCTCGGCTTCCGGATCGCCGAGCAGTTGGCGCGCGGCGGCCAGCCGCTCGTCGATGGCGCAGATGTTCCACTCCGTCGGCCCGTAGGCGTCGATGCTCCGGTAGAGATCCCGCACGAAGCTTTGCAGGTCGCGGGCCGAGATGGGGAGACCCTCGGCGCTGTGGTGCAGGTCCAGGAAGATCGAGGAGATGGCGAGCCCGGACTGCACCGGCCGTGAAAAATGGGTGCACGCGCAGTCGGATTGCGGGATGCCCAGCGCATCGGCGATCAGCGCGGAGGGCAGGTGGATGCTGCGCATGCGCCAGCCCTTCGGGCTGACCGGCTGCGCCGAATGGATCTGGTGCGCGCCGATGAGGGCCATCTGGCCCTTGGCGGTGATGTACTTCGCCTCGCCGACACCAAGCTCGACCGCGCCTTCGGTGACGGCGAGAACGGTCATCACGTCGTGGGAATGCGGGATGAACTCACGGTTGTAGCCGGCGTGGAACAGCACCGCATCCTCCACGTCGGAGACGCGCCAGCACGTGCGTGGCGATGTCCGCAAAGCGCCCAATTCCTCCCCCTTGTCCCTGGTGCCGGTCGCGACCCCGGTCCGGCCAGCCATTATAGTCAGTCCTGCTGAACAATCTTGAACGGGATTGCGGGGGGCGCATGACGGAGCCGGGGTGAGCGCTCCTCCCGCGGCCGGCGGTGCTGAACCGGCGCACGCTGCAATCCGGTTCAATACAAAGGAAGCCAACCATCCCTAATGTGACCCACCGGATCACCGATGCGGCGCGCGGTTAAAGACAAGCTGCGGCCGCACTCAATGAAAATTTCGGATAACGGTGGATCGGGCAGAGAGGGATGGGAAAACTTCACATGCAGGATTCGATCTTTGCTTGGATCAAAGGCGCGGAAGAGGAGCCGTTGCTTGATCTGACCGTGCACGGGTTGTTGACGCAGACGGTGGAGCGGCATGGCGCACGGGAGGCGCTGGTCGCGCGTCACCAGGGCATCCGCTGGAGCTACATGGAGCTGGCGGCCGAAGTGGATCGGCTGGCCCGCGCGCTGCTCGCCCTCGGGATCGGCCCTGGAGACCGGGTGGCGCTGTGCGCGCCCAACCGGGCGGAGTGGATCGTCACCCAGTACGCCACGGCCTCGATCGGGGCCATCCTCGTCAGCCTCAACCCGGCCTACCGGGCCGCCGAGCTGCGCTTCGCCCTCGACAAGACCGGGGCCAAGGCGCTGTTCATCGCGGAGCGCTTCAAGAGCAGCGACTATGTCGCCATCCTCCGCGAGATCGCTCCCGAGCTTGGCGCGGCGGAGGCCGGAGACCTCCGCCTTGCGGCGCTGCCCGAGTTGCGCGCCATCGTCTGCTTCGGCGGCCGGACCGGGGAGGGGCTGCTGGCCTATGACGAGGCGCTGGGCCTTGGCGAGGGGGTCCGGCAGGAGGAACTCGACCGCCTGCGCGCCACGCTGCGGCCGGACGACCGCATCAACATCCAGTTCACCAGCGGCACCACCGGCCAGCCCAAGGGGGCGACCCTCACCCACCGCAACATCGTCAACAACGGCCGCTTCACCGGACGGCGGATGGGCTTCACCCATGCCGACCGGCTGTGCATCGCGGTGCCGCTGTTCCATTGCCTCGGCCTGGTGATGTCGAGCCTGGCCTGCGTCAGCCACGGCGCCACCATGGTGCTCTCCTGCGAGGGCTTCGACGCCGGCACCGTGCTGCGCACCATTCAGGAGGAGCGGTGCACCGCGCTGAACGGCGTGCCCACCATGTTCATCGCCCAGCTCGCGCATCCGGAGTTCGAGCACTTCGACCTGTCCAGCCTGCGCACCGGGATCGTCACCGGCGCGCCGTGCCCCATCGAGATGATGCGCCGGATCGTGCGGGACATGGGCATGCGGGAGGTCACCATCGCCTTCGGCATGACCGAGACCAGCCCGGTCATCTTCCAGACCGGCGTCGACGAGACGCTGGAGCGGCGGGTGACCACGGTGGGGCGGGTCCATCCCCACGTCGAGGTCCGCCTCGTCGACGAGGCCGGGCGGCCGGTACGCCGCGGCGAGCGGGGCGAGGTGTGCGTGCGCGGCTATTCGGTGATGCACGGCTACTGGCGCGACCCCGACAAGACCGCCGAGGCCATCGACCCCGGCGGGTGGATGCACACGGGCGACATCGCGGTGCTGGACCGGGACGGCTACCTGAACGTGGTCGGGCGCCTCAAGGACATGGTCATCCGCGGCGGGGAGAACCTGTTCCCGCGGGAGATCGAGGAGTTCCTCGCCACCCACCCGGCCGTCCAGCAGGTGCAGGTCTTCGGCGTGCCCGACGCGAAATACGGCGAGGAGCTGTGCGCCTGGATCGTCCCGCGGCCGGGCAGCACCATCGCCGAGGCCGACATCCGGACCTTCTGCGAGGGCCGGATCTCGCACCAGAAAATCCCCCGCTACCTCCGCTTCGTCGACGCCATTCCCGTCACCGCCAGCGGCAAGGCGGTCAAGTCGGAGATGCGCCGGGCGATGATCGACGAACTCTCGCTCCGCGAGATGCGGACGGCCTGACCCCGCGGCCGCGGGAAGCGGCCACCTCCGTCAGGAGGGCTTTCACAAAAAACGAAGGAGCGCGTCCGCTCCAGGACCGAATCCCGAGCGAGTAAAGGTGGGAGATGACCGAGGCGACCTGGTATTTCGATTTCCTGTCACCCTTTGCCTATTTTCAGCTCCCGCGGCTGGCCGAACTGCCGCCGGATGTTCGCGTGACCATCAAACCGGTTCTCTTCTCCGGATTGCTGGAGCATTTCGGGCACAAGGGCCCGGCCGAGATTCCCTCCAAGCGGCGCTTCGTCTACCGCTTCTTCCGGTGGCAGGCGGCGCGGCGCGGCATGCCCTTCACCATGCCGCCGCAGCACCCCTTCCACCCCCTGCCACCGCTGCGCCTGGCCATCGCCGCCGGTTCCACCGCCGAGGCGGTCGGCACGATCTTCGACTTCATCTACGGGCGCGGCCGGAACGTGGAAGGTCCGGCGCTCGCCGAACTCGGCCGTGAGCTGGGCCTCGACGACGTGGAGGCGCGGCTCGCCGAACCATGGGTCAAGGAGCGGCTGCGGGAGAACACCCGGGAGGCCATCGAGGCCGGGGTGTTCGGCGTGCCCACCTTCGTGGCGCGGGGCGAGCTGTTCTGGGGGGAGGACGCCACCGGCATGTTCCTCGACTTCCTGGAGCGGCCGGACCTGTTCGAGGACGCGGAAATGCTCCGCCTGTCCAGCATGCCGATGGGCATGCGGCGCGCCGGGGCGTGAGGCGACGGACGTCGCCCGGCGGCGGATCATCAATCGACAAGACATCAGGAGGAACCATGAAGAGCGCATCCGCACTCGCCCTGTGCGCGGGCCTTGCGGCCGGGCTGCTCGGCCCCTGCGGCGCGGCCGGCGCCGCGCAGAAATCCGCTAGGATCGGCGTGCTTACCGACCTGTCGAGCCTGTTCTCCGACGTGGGCGGCATCGGCTCGCGGGTGGCGGCGGAGATGGCCGCCGAGGATTCCGGCCTGCGCGATCGCGGCTGGACCCTCGACGTGGTCACCGCCGACATGCAGAACAAGGCGGACGTCGGTGCCGCCATCGCCCGGGAATGGTACGACCGGAACAAGGTCGACGTGATCATCGACATTCCCAACTCCAGCGTGGCGCTGGCGGTCAACACGGTGGCGCGGGAGACGAACCGCATCTTCATCGGGTCGGGCGCCGCCACCACCGAACTCACCAACGCGCAGTGCTCGCCCAACACCATCCAGTGGACCTACGACACCTACAACCTCGCCCACGGCGTCGGCATGGCGCTGTCGAAGGCGGGGGGCGACACCTGGTTCTTCCTCACCGCCGACTACGCCTTCGGCACGGCGCTGGAACGCGACACGTCCGAGGTGGTGAAGGCCGTGGGCGGCAAGGTGCTCGGCAGCGTGCGCCATCCGCTCAACACGTCGGACTTCGCCTCCTTCCTGCTCCAGGCGCAGGCGTCGGGGGCCAAGGTGATCGGGTTGGCCAACGCCGCCGGGGACACCACCAACTCGGTGTTGCAGGCGGCGGAGTTCGGCATTGCCGATGGCGGCCAGCGCCTCGCGGCGCTGCTCCTGTTCATCAGCAACGTGCACGCCCTGGGTCTCGGCTCCGCACAGGGGCTCATGCTGACCGAGACCTTCTACTGGGACCTCAACGACGGGACCAGGGCGTTCAGCGCGCGCTTCGCCGAGCGCATGCCCAACGGTGCGAAGCCGACCATGGTGCACGCCGGCGTCTATGCGAGCCTGCGGCACTATTTCAAGGTGCTGGAGGAGCTGGGCGGCAACCCCGGCGACGGCGCGGCGGTCGTGGCCGCGATGAAGGAGCGGCCCACCAGCGATCCGCTGTTCGGCGAGGGGCGCATCGAACCCAACGGCCGCAAAATCCACCCGACCTACCTGTTCCAGGTGAAGGCGCCGTCCGAATCCAAGGGGCCGTGGGACTATTACAAGCTGATCGATGTCATCCCGGCGGAGCGGTCCTTCCTGCCGCTGGAGAAGAGCACATGCCCTCTGCTGGCGAAGAAGCCATGACCGTCCGCCTGCGCACCGCGGCGGGAATCCCAGGAGGCGAAACGGGCGGGCGCAGCGCGTCCCGCCGGAGAGGAAGAGTCCAATGATCGAGCTTTACACGGCGGCGACGCCCAACGGTTGGAAGATCACCATCGCGCTGGAGGAGCTGGGCCTCGACTACGAGGTGCGCCCGGTGGACCTGGCCGCCGGCGAGCAGCGGCGGGAGTCCTTCCTGCAACTCAACCCCAACGGCCGGATTCCGGTGATCGTGGACCATGACGGCCCGGCCCGGCGCGTCGTCTTCGAGTCCGGGGCAATCCTGATGTACCTCGCCGAGAAGGCCGGCCGGCTGATGCCGGGTGACCTCGACGGGCGCTACGAGGTGATCCAGTGGCTCATGTTCCAGATGGGCGGGATCGGACCCATGCAGGGCCAGGCCACCGCCTTCGAGCGCTACATCGCCGAGGACGTGCCCCTGGCCCGCATCCGCTACAAGAACGAGACGCGGCGCCTCTACGAGGTGCTGGACCGGCGCCTCCGGGGCCGCGACTTCCTCTGCGGCGATTACAGCATCGCCGACATCGCCAGCTTCTGCTGGGTGAAGGCCCACCGCTGGGCGCGCATCCCCGTGGATGGGCTCGACGACCTGATGGCCTGGGTCGACCGCATCGCGGACCGCCCGGCGGTTCAGCGCGGCCTGCTCATCCCGCCGCCGGCCGGCTCGGCCGAGCGTCAGGTCACCGTGGGCGCCAACATGACGACCCTGTAGGACTCCGGGGCCGCCGGGCCGCCGCGGCCCGGCGGCCCCGGACCGGCCTAGAGTTTCGTGCGTTTAACCTGAAACGCACGAAACTCCAGGCCATTCTTCTGCGAGCGGATTCACGCTTCAAATCGATTCCGATTTTACGCGATCCGCTCTAGATCTCGATCTGGGTTCCCAGCTCGACGACGCGGCCGGGGGGGATGCAGAAGAACTCGGTCGCCGACAGCGCCGTCTTGGACAGCAGGATGAACATCGGTTCCCGCCAGGTCGGCAGGCCGGTGCGCCGGGACGGGATCAGGGTCTCGCGGCCGAGGAAGAAGGAGGTTTCCATCATGTCCAGGTGCAGGCCGTAGCGGCGGCACCGCTCCAGCGCCCGCGGGATGTGCGGCTGCTCCATATAGCCATGGCGCAGGATCACGCGGAAGAATCCCTTGCCCAGCTTCTCCACCGTCAAGGCGCGCTCCGTGCCGACCCGCGGCACCTCCTCGGTGACCACGGTCAGGATCACCACCCGCTCGTGAAGCACCTTGTTGTGCTTGATGTTGTGCAGCAGCGCGTGGGGCACGACGTCGGCGTTGCCGGTCATGAAGACCGCCGTCCCGGAGACCCGCTGCGGCGACTGCGGCGTGACGCGCCGGAGGAACAGGTCCATGGGCAGCGCGTCGGCGTAGAGGCGCTCGGCCAGGATCATGCGGCCCCGCCGCCAGGTGGTCATCAGCAGATAGACGGCCGCAGCGATCACCAGGGGGAACCAGCCGCCTTCCGGCACCTTCAGCAGGGTGGCGCCGAACAGCGCAAGGTCGATGACGAGGAAGGCGGAGAAGACGGCGACGACGGCGACCGGGTTCCAGCGCCACAGCCGCCACGCCACCATGGCGGCGAGCACGGCGTCGATGGCCATGGCGCCGGTCACCGACACGCCGTAGGCCGCCGCCAGATTGCTGCTCGACCCGAATCCGACCACCAGGATCACCACGCCGGCCAGAAGCAGCCAGTTGTTGCGCGGGATGTAGACCTGCCCGACCTCGTGCTCGGAGGTGTGGCGGATCTCGCGCCGCGGCAGGTAGCCGAGCTGGACCGCCTGCCGGGTCAGCGAGAAGGCGCCGGAGATCACCGCCTGGCTGGCGATCACGGTGGCCGCCGTGGACAGCACCACCAGCGGCAGCTGCGCCCACGCCGGGGCGAGATGGAAAAAGGGGTTGTCCAGCGTCTCCGGCTCGTGGAGCAGCATCGCGCCCTGGCCGAAGTAGTTGAGCATGAGCGCCGGCAGCACGAGATACAGCCACGCCAGGCGGATCGGGGCGCGGCCGAAATGCCCCATGTCGGCGTAGAGCGCCTCGGCCCCGGTGACGGCCAGGACCACCGCGCCCAGCGCCACGAAGGCGATCCAGCCGTGGATGGCGAAGAAGCCGAGGGCGTAGGCGGGGTTGACCGCGCGCAGGACGTCGGGCCAGCGGATCACCTCCAGCAGGCCGAGGATGGCCAGCGTGGCGAACCACAGCGCCATGATCGGGCCGAAGAGGATGCCGACGCGGCCGGTTCCCTGCCGCTGGACCACGAACAGCGCGGTCAGCACCGCAAGCGTGATGGGCAGGACGAAGGGCTCGAGCGCCGGCGTGACCACCTTCAGCCCCTCGACCGCGCTCAGCACCGAGATGGCCGGGGTGATGAGGCTGTCGCCGTAGAACAGCGCCATGCCGAGGATCGACAGGCCGACGACGGCCCGGCTGCCGAGGGGGGAGCGCATGCCCCGGTGGGCCAGCGTGCCCAAGGCCAGGACGCCGCCCTCGCCGCGGTTGTCGGCGCGCATGATCACGGTGACGTATTTCAGGGTGACGACGATGACCAGCGCCCACAGGGCCAGCGACAGAATGCCGAGGATCGTCGCCTCGTCAAGCGGAAGGCCGGTGTGGCGGAAGGATTCCCGCATGGTGTAGAGCGGGCTCGTGCCGATGTCGCCGTACACGACGCCCAGCGCGCCCAGCACCAGCGCCGGCATGCGGTGCGACCGCGCATCCCCGCCCGCGGACCCGCCGGCGTTGGGGCCGTCCGGAAGATTGACGGGGTCCATGGCCGGTCCATCCGTCCTTGGTGTGTTCCATGGCCGCCGTGGCGGCTTGCGGGCACCGTCATTACAGCACCCGTTTCGCATTCGCGCCAGACGCAACTCCGGCCGGGGAGGGCTGCCCATTCGAATGCTCAGGCATGGAACATAAGGGGAACTTTCGGCTTGTCGTTCTTCGTTCGTTCTGGTACAGCTCAGGCTATCGATTGCTCAGGGCATCGAATGATGGAAGGCACGTTGCAAGGGAGGTCGCGATGTCGGTCCTGGTTTTCCTGCGCGAGTTGATGGCTTTGACGGCGTTGCTCGGGACTCTGTTCGTCTGGACGCTCGTCGGCCACGCCATGGGCCTGTGAGCGGCGGACCCGCGCGCTCCCGGCGGCCACCGGAAGGGGTGCCTCTTTCGTGCCCGCACCGGCTCGCCGGAAGGAGTCGCCGGATGGGCTGCTCTTCCTTGGCATGATCATCCGAAATCCCAAGCAGCCCGGCGCGCCGCAGCCCCTACATCCCAGAGGCGCGTCGGCACCGCCGCTCCCAGCGGGGGCGGCCCGCCGCGACGAGGACACCGGCCGGACCCGGCCGGTGCGGACAACGCGGACTGCTCGGGGTACGGGACGGATGCGGAACTTCTTTCGGAAGCGGCGGTCGGCCGCGGTTGCGGACGATCGCATGATCATGGGCGGTGCCGCCGCCGGCGGCGGAATCACCGGGCCGGGTGGTGCGGGCGGCCAGGTCCCGGCACAACCGCCGCCGGGGCCGGCGTCCGGTCCGGCGCCGGGGCCGCAGACGGGGCGGCCGTCACCGCATCTGCGGCCGATCGGCGGGGCGGGCGAGGGGATGCGCGGGCCGGAGCCGCTGCGGGCCGACCTCACCGGCGACCACCGCGGCCGGATGTTCCCGGCCCCGGGCGGCCAGCCGGCGGATGGCGAACTGCCGCGCTTCTCCATGACCGTCAACGGCGGCCTGCGCGGACCCGGAGCCGTCGGCGCGCCGGCCCTGCTCAAGGGGCTGACGCCGGAACTGAACGGCCTCCTGCGCGAGGCTTTCACGCCGACCCGGCCGAAGCAGCAGCTCAACTCGCTGTTCATCGGCCGCACCGACACGCTGAAGCGGATCATCTCCGCCATCGAGGAGGAGCGCGCGCACGTCATCCTGTTCGGCGACCGTGGGCGCGGCAAGACCTCGGTGGCCAACGCCATCGACAAGATCGCCGCCCAGGCCGGCTATCTGTCGCTGAAGCTGACGTGCAGCGCGGAGCTGAGCTTCGAGGACATCTTCCGCCATTTCCTGAAGAAGATCCCCTCGACCTATTACCGCTCGGGGCTGGACAACCCCTTTGCCTCGCGGCGCAGCTTCACCAGCTTCAACGAGCTGCTGCCGGAGGGCGGCTTCAGCGTCACCGAGCTGAACGAGGTGCTGTCCGGCATCCACGCCACCCATGTGCTCCTCATCCTCGACGAGTACGATCGCGTCACCGACGAGGATTTCCGCAACAAGCTGGCCGAGCTGTTCAAGAACCTGACCGACAGCTCGATCCCGGTGACCCTGCTGGTCGTCGGCGTGGCGGAGAACCTGGACCAGCTTCTCGGCAAGCACCCGTCGATCCAGCGCTCGCTGGTGCCCGTCCATCTGCCGCTGATGACCGACCAGGAGATCGGGCGGCTGATCCAGGCGGGGGCGGAGAATGCCGGGATCACCTTCGCCCCCGAGGTGATCGAGCGGATCGGCGGGTACGTGCGCGGGCTGCCCTACTACGCCCAGCTTCTCGGCCTGCACGCGGCCCGCAGCGCCGTCAGCCGGGGGTCGACCACGGTGGAGCTTGAGGATCTCGCCTACGCCGTCACCCGCTGCCTCCAGGAGGCGGAGCGCGGGATCGTCGATTCCTACGCCCGCGCCCTGGCCGCCGAACGGCGGGCGGAGCTGGAGGACGCGCTTCTCGCCTCGGCGCTGTGCCCGGCCGACGCCTACGGCACCTTCGACCCGCGGGAGCTGGCCGGCCCCGACGGCGACCGGCCGGCCGCCGACGTGCCGGAACTGCTGGAACGCCTGACCCGCGAGGATTACGGCGGCGTGCTGGACCGGGTGGTGGAGCCCGGCCTGACCCGCTACCGCTTCCGCAACCAGATGATGCGCCAGTATGTGCTGATGCGGCAGGCCCACGAGCGTGGCAAGTTCTAGAGTGCCGCGCGTTTGGAGTGTCGTGCGTTCGATCTGAAACGCACGGCACTCCAGAGCTTTGTTCCGCGAGCGGAGCCACGCTTCAAATCGCTTGCGATCCCGCGCGATCCGCCCTGAGTTCCGTCCATGACCCGTTCCGCAGCGGCGCCCGACGGCCGCCGGTGCCCATGAAGACGGCCCTCTCCGGCCACGGCGTGGAGGGGGCCGTTCCGCGTCCGCAGCGCCAAACACCAGGGCCGGAAACACCAGGTCCAGACGTCAGGACGTTCCGGCCCTGGCATCACGTCCTTTGAAACGGCATCACGAACCAAGCGCGATGGACGCCAGCACCGCTCCCGCGATGACCGCGCACAGGGCGGCGACGATCAGCAGGCTGCGCAGGAACTGCCGGAACTCGCCCTGCTTCCATGCGCTGCGCGCGAGCAGCAGCAGGTAAGCCGCCATCATCAGCGCGATCGTCTGCCACAGCGTCATGGCGCCGCTCCCGAATCCGTCCGCCGCGACGGCACCGCCCCGGCGGGGGCTCGGCCTCCGGCCCGAAGGTGGCCCTGCTGCCCGGCCGGGGTGGTGTATATGACCAACGGCCAGGCTCCAAGCCTGTTATCACGCAAGGCAGGGGCTTCCCGGACGAGGATGGCCGGCGCCCACCCTCTGCCAATGTCGAACCACATCCCTTCGCTTCAACTCCCGTGCGCAGGAGGCGCTTGACGGTCGCCTCCCGCGCGCTATTTCTTGCAAATAGGTGGTGGCGCCCACTCAAAGTATACGAGATAACGGAGAAAGCGATTACTTTGAAAGTGAGCGATTACCCTCTTAATCGAAAGTCGCTTTGCGCATATGCCTAATGCGTTCTTCTTTTAACACCACAGAGTGGTATCGTTCTGCACGACACAGAGGTATGGTCATCCTAAATATCGGCGCGTGATTGCCGTGTGGTGGCACGGGTTGGGAAACCTCGGGTAACCGTTAGCCTACAAGATTGCCGTGAGGATCTTGACAACTTATCCAAAAATCGCGGGAGCTGACCGATGGAACCAGTGCGTGCTTTTCTGATCGACTCCAACAAGCTGTTCCGCGAGGGGCTGAAGCGCTTGTTGGACGACTCGCCCTTCCACATCGTCGCCGAGGCCGGTAACCTGCGCGAAGCCCTGAACACGGTCGAGAACGGGTTGCGTCCGCAGCTCATCCTGCTTGATCTGGTGAACGGAGGCGAGGAAGAGGCGGAAGGCATGCGCCGCCTCCGCGCGCAGCTTCCCGAAGCGCGCATGGTCATCCTGACCAGCGATCTGTGCACCCGCCGTCTCGCCAACGCGCTGGAGGCCGGGGCCGACGGCTACCTGATGAAGGATCTCTCCTCCGACGCGCTGGCCCAGTCGCTGCGGCTGGTGATGATGGGGGAGAAGGTGTTCCCCACCCATCTGGCGGCGCTGCTGATCTCCGGCCGCGTGAACGGAAACGGCACCGACATGCCGGTGTCGCGCAAGGGCCTGTCGCAGCGCGAGGTGCAGATCCTGCGCTGCCTGCTGAACGGCGACAGCAACAAGATGATCGCCAACCACCTGAACATCACCGAAGCGACGGTCAAGGTCCATCTGAAGAGCCTGCTGCGCAAGATCAACGCCTCCAACCGCACGCAGGCGGCCATCTGGGCGCTCAACAACGGCATCGGGGGCGAACTGGCCGGTGCCGGCGTGGTGGCCGCCGCCGCCCACCAGTAGACCTCCATTCGGCCCGGCGATGCACCCGGGCGCCCCCCGGTGGCGCCCCGGTGGCGCCCCGATGGCGCCCGGGTGCATCGCGGCAGCAGCGGCGATGGGACACACGGCCGGGCGGACGGGAGGATTCCCGCCCGCCCGGCCGTGTTCCTGCCTGTCCGGACGGGCGCGGGGCGGAACGGGCAGCCCGCGGCGCTCGGGCGCGGCGGGCGGTCGTGTTCCGGAACGACGGGTGGGGATCGACGGGTATGGAACGGGGAAAAACGCTCCGGTCGCCCGCCGCGGCGGGCGACCGGAGCGTTCTCCCAGCGCCGCCCTTCCGCGGGGCGGGTTGGGCCGATCGGCCTGGAGGATCGGCCTGGGTCAGGCCCCCGGGCGGTGGGCCTGGGTCGCGTGCATGTGAGGGGGGACCATGCCCTCCCGGGCGGATTGCAAGGCTCCCTGCTGGCGGGCGGCGAAGACGCCGGCCTCGGTGCGGTTGCGGAAATGCAGCTTCGACAGGACGCTGCGCACCATCGACTTGATCACCGCTTCCGAGAGGTCCAGCCGGTTGGCGATGGTCCGGTTGTTCAGCCCCTGGCCGAGCAGCCGCAGCGTCTCGAACTCCGGTTCCGACAGGCGGGGCAGCAGGGTCAGCCGGATTTCGTCGACGCCGAGGCGCGACAGGAACTGCTTGGGCATCAGGCAGTGCCCTTCCAGCCCCAGGTCGAGCAGCTCGTTGATCCGGTCGACGTTGATGTCCTCGAACACCCAGGCGTCGGCGAAGGCGAGAATGTGGGCGGCGTCCAGCAACTCCCGCGAGGACAGCACCACGACGATGCGCGACCGGCGCGACAGGCGCAGGTAAACCATCGGTTCATTCTCGCGCAACGCGGTGAATTGCTGCAATCCGATCAGGATCGCATCCGGCGTCAGCGTGCTCTGCGTCAGTTCCGCGATGTCGTGGAAAACAGTCACACGGTGACGGCCGGCGCGGTCGAGCGCCTGTACCACCGTATCGGTGAGGGAATTGTTGTCAAGTATCAGGCAGACGTGCATGGGAGTCACCGCGTTGCGGGTCGAGTGCGATGCTTTCTCTTGGGCGTACTCATGGTGCATGTGCATGGGTCAGCTCTGTCTGGAGGAGGCATCCACGGCAGGCCCTTCGACGGGCTTTGTCGCCGCCTGCGTTCGATTTTCATATCTATTCCAGTATCTATGTCAGTATTTTTTCCTGAACACTTCATCGATTATCGAGGACATCTTATTAAATGGTGGAAAAAAACTTGACAGTGCGACCATGATTTTATAAATTGGGAAGGCGCCGCGTAAATAAAACGATAGATTATCATTCAAGATCGTCAAGCGCATCAGAAGGGAGGCCGCGGCTTCCCGACCGATAACTCCTCTGCGACGCACCGTCCTGAAAGGTCAGCGGAACCCTGCGCGTTGGGACAGGGTTCCCTATGCAGTCCGGGCTAACCCGGGCGGGGCGCGGCGCCCTGATCGATCGGGTGCGGCCGCCCTTGTCCGAAGGAACGCGCGTCCGGCTCCGCCGGTCCGGCAGGTTGGGACGTTCGGTGAAGCAATTATAACGAAAGTAAGAGAACCCGCCGCGACAGCCGTGTCGAAGGTTGCTTTGCGGCCGCGAACGACCTATGGCGCTTGTCCGTGTGTTTGCGCTCTACCGAATGTGGTACCTGTGATCCAAGCCATGCCAGGGCGGGAGGATGATCCGGGCCTCCCGACGGATGGCCGGTGATGCGAAAGAGCGAGCGGGTCCGGCAGGGTCCGGCAAACCAGGATGGACGGGGGCCATGAAAATTCTGATCGGTGACGACCATCTTCTGTTCCGCGAGGGGCTGCGGCGGCTGCTTGAGCAGTTGCAGTCCGACGCCGTCTTCGTGGAAGCGGGGACGTTCGGCGAGGTGGTCGAGCGGTGCCGCGCCGGTGGCGGCTTCGACGTCATCCTGATGGACCTGCACATGCCCGGCTGGCCCGGCTTCGACGGGCTGCGCGAGGTGCAGAGCCTCCAGCCCGGCGTCCCGGTCGTGGTCATCTCGGCTTCCGAAGCGCTGAGCGACATCCGCGGCGCGCTCGACCACGGGGCCACCGGCTACATCCCCAAATCCAGCAGCGTCAAGGTCATGATGGGCGCGCTGAACCTCGTCTTCTCCGGCGGCATCTACGTTCCGCCCGGGGCTCTCAACGTCGGCTCCGACATCACGCCGCGCCGGCGCGCCTTCGACGCCGCCGACCGCAGCACCAGCTTCGGCCTGACCCAGCGCCAGCGCGAGGTCCTGGAATGCCTGCGCGCCGGCAAGTCGAACAAGCAGATCGCCTATGAGCTGGGCCTGTCCGAAGGGACGGTGAAGATCCACGTCACCGCCATCTTCAAATCGCTCGGCGTGAAGAACCGGACCCAGGCGGTCATCGCCGCGGCGTCGATGGCGTCCTGACCCGACGCTTGCCGTGGCCGGCCGGGTCCGGTGCGGCGACGGAGAGATGGACCTGACACCCGTGGGAGCGCGAGGGAACCCCTTCGCGCTCCCACGGGCTTTCCTGCTCCGGCATCCGCATCACTTCTTACTGGCAGGACCGGATCCAAGAACGGGGGGCAGGGCGATGGCTGCGCATACACCGGTGTGCAATTTCGGCTGGAAGGCCGTTGATTTCCGATTGACCGGCGTGGACGGCCGGAGCCACGGGCTGGCCGATGTGCGCGGACCGCGCGGCACGCTCGTGATGTTCATCTGCAACCATTGCCCCTACGTGAAGGCGGTGATCGGCCGCCTCGTCACGGAGGTCGAGGCGCTCCGGGCGCACGGGATCGGCGCCGCCGCCATCATGTCCAACGACACCCGGCGCTATCCCGAGGACGGCTTCGAGAACATGAAGCGCTTCGCGGCGGAGCACCGCTTCTCCTTCCCCTACCTCCTCGACGAGACCCAGGAGGTGGCGCGCGCCTACGACGCGGTGTGCACGCCGGACTTCTTCGGTTTCAACGCCGAGCAGGAGCTTCAGTACCGGGGGCGCCTGGACGCCTCCCGGACCGAGCTGATACCCGACGCCCCGCGCGAGCTGTTCCACGCCATGACCCGCATCGCCGACACCGGACGGGGGCCGGCCGACCAGATCCCGAGCATGGGCTGCTCCATCAAGTGGCGCGACCCGGCCTGACCGTGCGGACGGCACCGGCCCGGGCATGACGAAAAGAGCGGCGATTGCGCCGGGACGGCGGCCCTGGCCTTGACCGCAAGCTCCGGCCAGTGCTATCCGGCCCTGTGAACCGGAGGGACCGTCCGCCGCACCCGCGCGCGGGCGCATTTCCACACGCCGCAACGGGCATCGTGCCGTAGGACGCCGCTGTAGGGCCATGAGCGATATTTTCCGCGAAATCGACGAGGATCTGCGCCGCGACCGTATGGAGCGCCTGTTCAAGCGCTACGGTGGCATCGTGCTGGCCGGCGCCCTGGCGCTCGTCGCCGGCACGGGTGGCTACACCGCGTGGCGCAGCTGGGAGCAGAGCAGGCAGCAGCAGGAGACGGCGGCGCTGTTCGCCGCCATCTCCCAGGCTGCCCAGGGACCCGGGACGGGGGTGGAGGCGCTGGCCGCCTTCGCCGGCCAGGCCCGCCCCGGCGCCGCCGCGCTGGCCCAGCTGAACGCCGCCGGCCTGCTCGCCCGTGAAGGCAAGACGGCGGAGGCGGTGGCCATCTACGACACGCTCGCCGGCGGCCCGGCCGATGCCGTGTACCGCGACCTCGCCACGCTGCTGTCGGTCATGCATCAGCTGGACAGCGGCGACCCGGCCCAGCTCCAGGCCCGTCTCCAGCCGCTTACCGGCGATGCCAGCCCCTGGCGCTTCTCCGCCCGCGAGATGACGGCCGTGCTGGCCGCAAGGACCGGCGACAAGGCCAAGGCGCGCACCCTGTTCCAGCAGCTGGCGGACGACCAGCAGGCCCCGGCGGGGGTCCGTTCGCGCGCCGCCGACCTCGCCACCCTCTACGGCAAGAGCTGATGATCCGCATTCCGATGGCCTCCACCGCCGGCGCCCCCCGCAAGCGGTCGCGCGCCGCCCTCCTGTCCGCCTCCCTCCTGGCCGTCCTGCTCGGCGGCTGCGACACGCTCGACAGCTGGTTCGGCAAGACGCCCGATCCGCCCCTGCCCGGCGAGCGGGTGTCCGTCCTGACCCGCGAGCGCAGGATCGAGGTGGATCCCCGCCTGGCCGAGCTGGCGGTGACCGTGCCGCCGGCCGCCACCAACGCGGAATGGCCGCAGCCCGGTGGCACGCCGGATCACGCGCCGGGGCATCCGGCGCTGGCGGCCGCCCCGGCGGAGGCGTGGCGCGGCGACGTCGGCACGGGCTCCGGCAGTTCGCGCATGCTGCTGACCACCCCGGTGGTCGCCGGCGGGCGCATCTTCGCCATGGACGCGGCGTCGCACGTCGCCGCTCTCGACGAGCGCAACGGCGCCTCGCTGTGGCGTGTCGACACCAAGCCGGAGCACGAGCGCGGCGACGCCTCCGGCGGCGGGGTGGCCTTCGCGGAGGGGCGGCTGTTCGCCGCCACCGGCTACGCCGAGATCCTGGCGCTCGACCCCGCCAGCGGCGGGATCCTTTGGCGCAAGCGCGTGCCGGGTCCGGTGCGCGGCGCGCCGACGGTGCTCGACGGCCGGGTCTACGCGATCACGCTCGACAACCAGCTGGTCGCGCTCTCGGCGGAGGACGGGTCCGTCCTGTGGTCCCACCAGGGCATCCTGGAAAGCGCCGGCCTGCTCGGCGCGGCCAGCCCGGCGGCGACCCCGACCCTGGTCGTGGCCCCCTATTCGTCGGGCGAGCTTTACGGCCTGCGGCCGGAGAACGGCCGTGTCGCCTGGCAGGAGAGCCTGGCGGCGGTGCGCCGGTCGGGCGCGCTCAACAGCCTCGCCGACATCCGCGGCCTGCCCGTCGTCGACCGCGGCGTGATCTATGCCGTCAGCCATTCCGGGCGCACGGTCGCGGTGGACGAGCGGATCGGCATCCGCATCTGGGAGGCGGAGATCGGCGGGGTCCAGACTCCCTGGCTGGCCGGCGATTTCCTGTTCGTCCTGTCCAACGATTCGGAACTGGTGGCGCTGACCCGCGACGGCGGGCGGACCCGCTGGGTCACCGCGCTGGATCGCTTCAAGGATCCCGAGGACCGCAGCGGCCCGATCATCTGGTCCGGCCCGGTCCTGGCCGGCGGGCAGCTGTGGGTCGCCGGCTCCAACAAGCAGATGCTCGCCCTGTCGCCGACCGACGGGCGGGTCGTCCAGCGCTACAGCCTGCCGTCCGGCGCCTACTTGCCGCCGGTGGTCGCGAACAACACCCTTTATGTCCTCGGCGAAGACGGCACGCTGGTCGCGTACCGTTGAGCGCCGTCGCCTGACCTTTCGGAGGCCTCCGGCCCCATGTCCTTTACCGTTGCCCTTGTCGGCCGGCCGAACGTCGGCAAGTCGACCCTGTTCAACCGCCTGGCCGGGAAGAAGCTGGCGCTCGTCGACGACACGCCCGGCGTGACGCGCGACTGGCGTTCGGCCCCCGCCCACGTCGGCGGCCTGTCCTTCACCGTGGTCGACACCGCGGGGCTGGAGGACGTCGCCGACGACAGCCTGGAGGCGCGCATGCGCCGCCAGACCGAGCGCGCCCTGGAGCGTGCCGACGTGGCGCTCTTCATCATCGACGCGCGCGCCGGCATCACCCCATTGGACCGGCATTTCGCGGCCCTGCTGCGCAAAGGACGGACTCCGGTCATCCTGGTCGCCAACAAGGCGGAAGGGAAGGCGGGGGCGCCGGGGCTGTACGAGTCCTACGAGCTTGGCCTGGGCGATCCCATCCCGCTGTCCGCCGAGCATGGCGAGGGCATGGCCGACCTCGTCGAGGCGCTGCTGCCCTACGACCGCAAGGCCGAGACGGCCGCCGCGGAAGCCGCCACCCAGCTCCCCGCGGCGGTGGCGGACCTGCCGGTCGGCGACCAGCCGGAGACCGAGGAGGACCGCGCCCGGCCCATCCAGATCGCCATCGTCGGCCGCCCCAACGTCGGCAAGTCGACCCTGCTCAACAGCCTGGTCGGCGAGGAGCGGGTGCTGACCGGCCCCGAGGCGGGGATGACGCGCGACGCCATCAGCGTCGACTGGGAATGGCGCGGCCGCAAGTTCCGGCTGGTGGACACGGCGGGCATGCGCCGGCGCGCCCGGGTCGAGGCCAAGGTCGAGAAGCTGGCGGTCGCCGACGCGCTGCGCGTCGTCCGGCTGGCCAACGTCGTCGTGCTGGTCGTCGACGCCGACCAGATCCTGGACAAGCAGGATCTGACCATCGCCCGCATGGTGGCCGAGGAGGGCCGCGCGCTGGTCATCGCGGTCAACAAGTGGGACGCCGTCGAGGACCGCGCCATGGCCCTGCGCCAGGTCGAGGACAAGCTCCAGGCGGCGCTCGCCCAGGTCAAGGGCGTGCCGGTGGTGACCATCTCGGCCCTGCTCGGGCGCAAGCTGGACACGCTGCTCGACGCCGTGCTCGAAACCTACGCGCAGTGGAACCGGCGCATCCCGACCGCCCAGCTCAACCGCTGGATCGAGGGGGTTCTGGAACACCACCCGCCCCCCCTGGTCGAGGGCCGGCGCGTGAAGATCCGCTATGTGACCCAGGTGAAGACGCGCCCGCCGACCTTCGCGCTGTTCGTCAACAAGCCGCTCGACCTGCCGGAGAGCTACCAGCGCTACCTGATCGGCCACCTGCGCGACTCCTTCGAGCTGCCGGGCGTGCCGGTGCGCCTGCTGCTCCGCAAGGGCAGGAACCCCTACGCGGAGTCCTGATGCGGACGGAGCCTGAAGGCGTCGTCCACATCACCCCTTCGATCAATGCCATCGCATTGATCGGTCGGGTTTTACCGGCGGCGCTCCGTGTTCATGCGCCGCCGGTATGACGGGGGGGCCGTCGCTTCATGCCCCCGCAGCCGGCGTCATTGAGCGCTCACCACCTCGCCGTGGAGCGTGCAGGCCGGCTCGGCCAGATCGACGAAGCGGCCGGCGACGGCGTCGGGCTGGGTCAGGGCGGCGGAATCCTCGCCGGGGAACGCCTGGGTGCGCAGCTTGCTGGCCACCACACCGGGGTCGATCAGGTTCACGCGCAGGTTCGACGCGGCGATCTCCATGGCGTAGGTCTTGACCATCATCTCCAGCGCCGCCTTGCTGGCGCCGTAGGGGCTCCAGTAGGGGTAGGGGGCCTTGGCGGCGCCCGACGTCACGAAGATGGCGCGCCCGGCGTCCGAGGCGCGCAGCAGCCGGTCGAACGAGCGGATCAGCCGGTAGTTGGCGGTGACGTTCACGTCCATGACCCGCTGCCAGAGCTTCGGGTCGTACTGGGCGACCGGTCCCAGCGTCTCCAGGAGGCCGGCGTTGCCGACCAGTATGTCCAGCTTGCCGAAGCGCTCGTAGATCGAATAGCCGAGCTGGTCGATCTTGTCGAAGGCGCGCAGATCCAGCGGGACCAGCGTGGCGTTTCGGCCGGTCGCCTTCAGGATCGCGTCGTCGGTCTCCTCCAGGCCGCCGACGGTGCGGGCGGTCAGGATGACATGGGCGCCTTCGGCGGCGAACCGCCGCGCGACGGCGGCTCCGATGCCGCGCGACGCGCCGGTGATGAGGGCGATGCGGCCGGACAGACGGGACATGGGCGTGGACTCGGCTGGTCTGGAGGGGCTTGGGAGGGAGGTCCGGGGCCGCCCGGCCTCAGGCGCGGGCGCGGACGTTGGCCTCGGTCGGCGGATGATCCAGCGCGTCGGTGAGCTGGATCGGGTAGTCGCCGGTGAAGCAGGCGTCGCAGAAGCGCAGGGCGGCCGGGTCGCGCCTGGTCTCGCCCATGGCCCGGTAGAGGCCGTCGAGCGAGATGAAGGCGAGGCTGTCGGCCTGGATGAAGTCGCGCATCTCTTCCACCGACATGCGGTGGGCGAGCAGCTTGCCCTGCTCGGGCGTGTCGATTCCGTAGAAGCAGGGGTGTGACGTCGGCGGGCTGGAGATGCGCATGTGCACCTCCCGGGCGCCGGCGGAGCGCACCATCTCCACGATCTTCTTCGAGGTCGTGCCGCGCACGATGGAATCGTCGACGAGGACGACGCGCTTGCCCTCGATCATCGCGCGGTTGGCGTTGTGCTTCAGCTTGACGCCCAGATGCCGGATCTGGTCGGTCGGCTCGATGAAGGTGCGGCCGACGTAATGGTTGCGGATGATGCCCAATTCGAAGGGCACCCCGCTCTGGTTGGCGTAGCCGAGGGCCGCCGGGACGCCGCTGTCCGGCACCGGCACCACCACGTCGGCCTCGACCCCGGCCTCGCGGGCCAGTTCGGCGCCGATGCGCTGGCGGGCGCTGTAGACGGAGCTGCCCTCCATCACGCTGTCGGGGCGGGCGAAGTAGATGTACTCGAAGATGCAGAATCGGCGGCCCTGCGGCTGGAACGGCCGCAGGCTGTGCACGCCTGCCGCGTCCAGCACGATCATCTCACCCGGCTCCACGTCGCGGACGTACTCGGCGCCGACGATGTCGAGCGCGCAGGTCTCGCTGGTGAGGATGTGGGTGTCGCCGAGCCGGCCCAGGACCAGCGGGCGCACGCCCAGCGGATCGCGCACGCCGATCACCGCGTCGGAGGTCAGCGCCACCAGCGAGAAGGCGCCCTCCACCTGCCGCACCGCCTCGATCAGCCGGTCGACCGGCGAGCCGCCGCGGGCGATGGCCATCAGGTGGACGATCACCTCGGTGTCGGTGGTGGACTGGAACAGGCAGCCGCGGCGGACCAGCTGGCGGCGCAGGGTCTGGGCGTTGGTCAGGTTGCCGTTGTGGGCCAGGGCGAAGCCGCCGAACTCGAAATCGGCGAACAGCGGCTGGACGTTGCGGATGGTGGTGTCGCCGGTGGTGGCGTAGCGGACGTGGCCGATGGCCTGCGTGCCCTTCAGCTTGGCGATGACCGTCTCGGAGGAGAAATGGTCGCCGACCAGACCCAGCGCGTGCTGCTGGTGGAAGCGGTCGCCGTCGTAGCTGACGATTCCGCAAGCCTCCTGCCCGCGGTGCTGGAGCGCGTGCAGGCCAAGCGCCGTGATGGCGCCGGCCTGGGCATGGCTGAAGATGCCGAACACGCCGCACTCCTCGCGCAGCTTGTCGTCGTCGAACGGATGCGTCGTCAGCATCGGGGGGTCCTCGTCAAGCACGGGCGTCATCGTGAAGCCATTCGCACGGGCGCGGGTCAGCGCGCGTTCTGATGAATCAAGCGTTCGAGATCGCCGCGGTCGCGATCCTTATAGCCGGTATCGTCCGGCGGCGCACCTGCGGTCTTGGGCGCGCCGGGAACCGGCGTGGAGAGGCGGTCGAGCGTCTCCTTCGCCTCGACCGCCTGGCGCGCGCGGTCGCGCGCCATGTCGAGATGGCCGATTCCCTCCTTGCGCAGGGCCTCCGGCACCAGCTCATAGATCGTGCCGGCGCCGGCGACCAGCAACGGCCGGGTCTTGGCGGTTTGCAGCCAGGCCGGGTGCTCGGTCGGGTTGGGCACCAGCCAGACGAAGAACAGGTAGGCGACCGAGGCCAGGATCGCCCCCTTGAGCAGGCCGAAGACGAAGCCCAGCGAACGGTCCAGCGCCGACAGGGCGGAGTTCTGCACGCCGCGCGACAGCGCGCGGCCGAGCATCGAGAACAGCACGAGGCTGATCACGAACAGCGCCGCCGCGGTGGCGGCATAGGCGATCATCTCGATCCGGATGTGCTGCTGCGCGAAGGGCAGGGCGTAGGGCAGCGCGTACAGCGTGGCCACCGCCGCCCCGCCCCAGGCGGCCAGCGACAGCACCTCGGCCACCATGCCCCGGGTGAAGGCGAGCAGCGCCGAAAGCAGAAGCACGACGATGACCGCAAGGTCCGCCGGGTTGATCGGGAAGGTTTCCATGGAACCGCTCTGCCTCGATGCTCTCGCTTCAGTCACGCGCGCGGGCGGGCGCCCCGCCCGCCTGGAACAGGGGCATCAGCTCCCCCAGATGGTGCAGCTCCACCGTCTTCAGGGCGCCGTCGCCGCGGCCAGCTTTCTGCCCGTTCCGTCTAGCCGGAAAGATCGAGGTTGAAAACCCCAGCTTTGCCGCTTCCTTCAGGCGGGCCTCGCTCTGGCCGACGGCGCGCACCTCGCCGGACAGCCCGATCTCGCCGAAGACCACGGCGTCGGCCGGCACCGGCTCGCCGGTCAGCGACGAGACCAGCGCCGCCGCCACCGCCAGATCGGCCGCCGGCTCCGTGATGCGCAGGCCGCCGGCCACGTTCAGGTAGACGTCGTTGGCCCCGATCTGCACGCCGCAGCGCGCCTCCAGCACCGCCAGCACCATGGCCAGCCGCGCCTGGTCCCAGCCGACCACGGCCCGGCGCGGGGTGCCCAGCGGCGAAGGGGCGACCAGCGCCTGCACCTCCACCAGCACCGGCCGGGTGCCTTCCATTCCGGCGAAGACGGCGGCCCCGGACACATCGCCGCGCCGTTCCGCCAAAAACAGCGCCGAGGGGTTGGCGACCTCGCCCAGCCCGCCGTCGGTCATCTCGAAGACGCCGATCTCGTCGGTCGGGCCGAAGCGGTTCTTGACCGCCCGCAGGATGCGGAACTGGTGGCCGCGCTCGCCCTCGAAATAGAGGACGGTGTCGACCATGTGCTCCAGCACGCGGGGGCCGGCGATCATGCCCTCCTTGGTGACGTGGCCGACCAGCAGCAGGACGACGCCGCGCCGCTTGGCGACGCGGATCAGCTCCTGCGCCGAGGCGCGGACCTGGGCCACCGTGCCCGGCGCGCTGTCCAGGCTGTCCACATACATCGTCTGGATCGAATCGATGACGATGATCTCCGGCCCGTCGCCGGCTTCCAGCGACGCCACGATGTCGCGCACGCTGGTGGCCGAGGCCAGCTGGACCGGCGCCGCGGCGCAGCCGAGCCGGACCGCGCGCAGCCGCACCTGGTCCACCGCCTCCTCGCCCGAGACGTAGGCGCAGCGGTGGTCCTCGGCAAGGCGGGCCATGGCCTGGAGCAGGAGGGTGGACTTGCCGATGCCGGGGTCGCCGCCGATGAGGACGGCCGAGCCGGGCACGAGCCCGCCGCCGCACACCCGGTCGAACTCCGCGATGCGGGTCAGCCGGCGCGGCGGCGCCGCGCTGGTGCCGGCGAGGCCGACGAATTCCAGCCGGCGCCCGCGCACGCTTCCCAGCCCCCTGGGGGCGCTGTCGGGGGCGGCCTCCTCGACGAGGCTGTTCCATTCCCCGCAGCCGTCGCAGCGTCCCGCCCATTTCGGGAAGGTTGCGCCGCAGGACTGGCAGGCGTAACGGGTGGAGAGCTTGGCCAAAGGTCCGGCTTGGTCCATGGGGGTGACGGCGCCCCACATATAGCAAGGTGCGGCTGCAAATCCTATGGCTGCGGCGTGAAAAAGCCGGGGCCTTTCCGGGGCCGTCCGGTGTTAGGGTCTGCGGCTCGGGACGAGGAAGGGCGGGGATCGCGCGATGACGGTGAGCAACGCAGGGGAGGACGTGGTGGACAGGGAAGGGCGGCGCATACCGCTGCACGGGCCGGAGGAGTTCGAGGCCATGCGCAGGGCCGGGCGGCTGGCCGCGGCAACGCTCGACCACATCACCACGCATGTGGTGCCGGGCGTCAGCACCGGGCATCTCGACCGGCTGATCGAGTCCTTCATGCGCGACAACGGGGCGGTCCCGGCGACGATCGGCTACAAGGGCTATCCGGCGGCGAGCTGCATCTCGCCCAACCACGTGGTCAACCACGGCATCCCGAGCGACGACAAGCGGCTGGCCGAGGGCGACATCGTCAACATCGACGTGACGGTGATCCTCGACGGCTGGTACGGCGACACTAGCCGCATGTTCTTCGTCGGCGACCGGATCGGGGTCAAGGCGCGCAAGCTGGTGGACGTCACCTACCGGGCGATGATGGCCGGGATCGCCGCCGCCCGCCCCGGCAACCGGCTGGGCGACATCGGGCACGCCATCCAGACGCTGGCCGAATCCCATCGCTACGGGGTGGTGCGCGACTTCGGCGGGCACGGCATCGGCCGGGTCTTCCACGATGCCCCCCATGTCGACCATTTCGGCAAGCCGGGCACGGGCGTGCTGCTGCGGCCGGGCATGGTCTTCACCATCGAGCCCATGCTCAACGCCGGCAAGCCCGACGTGAAGATCCTGGCGGACGGCTGGACCACGGTGACCCGCGACCGCTCCCTGTCGGCGCAGTTCGAGCATCAGGTCGGCATCACCGAGGACGGCTGCGAGATCTTCACCCTGTCGCCCGCCGGCTACAGCCAGCCGCCCTACGGGGCTTCCGCCCCATGAGCGCCGGTGCGGGTGACGGCGGGCTGAAGCCCTGGCGGGTCCTCGGCAGCCGGCTGCTGCTGGACGCCAGCCCCTTCCTGACGGTCCGCGCGGAAACGGTGGAACTGCCCGACGGGCGCCGGGTGGAGAACTTCTACCAAGTCGAGCAGAACGACTTCGCCCTGATCTTCGCCGAGACCGCGGACGGCCGCGTCCTCATGCTGCGCCAGTACAAGCACGGGGCGCGGCGTGTCAGCCAGACCTTTCCCGCCGGCATGATCGCCCCCGGCGAGGATCCGCTGGAGGCGGCCAAGCGGGAGCTGATGGAGGAGACCGGCCACGCCGCCGACGACTGGACGCCCCTCGGCGCCTTCGTGGTGCAGGGCAACCACCGCAGCGGCCTCTGCCACATGTTCCACGCCCGCGGCGCCCGCAAGCTGGCCGAGCCGGACTCCGGCGACCTGGAGGAGATGCGGCTGGAATTCCTCACCCGCGGCGAGCTGATCGCCGCCGCCGCCGCCGGCGATTATGCCTTGCTGCCGGCCATCGCGCTGCTGGGCGCGGTGCTCCTGCCCGAGCTGCGCGACGGGCTGGTGCGGGCGGCGGCGAGCGGCGCCGCCGCCGGGGTCACAGCGCCCGCACCTGCATCCTGATCGGACCCTCCGCCCGGCCGTGGACGAACTGGTCCACGTAGGGGTTGCCGGAGCGGTCGATGTCCTGGGCGCTGCCGGTCCAGATGATGCGGCCCTGGTGGATCATCGCCACGCGGTCGGCGATCTTTCGGGCCGACGCCATGTCGTGGGTGATGGTGACGGCGGTGGCGCCCAGATCCTTCACGCACTTCACGATCAGCCCGTTGATCACGTCGGCCATGATGGGGTCGAGGCCGGTCGTCGGTTCGTCGAAGAAGATGATCTCCGGCTCGTCGGCGATGGCCCGGGCGAGGCCGACGCGCTTCTGCATGCCGCCCGACAGCTCGGCCGGCGACAGCTCCCCCACCTCCGGGCCGAGGCCGACGGCGCCCAGCTTGGCCAGCGCGATCTCCTTGGCCTTGGCCCGCGGCATGCGCTCGCCCTGGATCAGGCCGAAGGCGACGTTCTCCCAGACCTTCAGGCTGTCGAACAGGGCGGCTCCCTGGAACAGCATGCCGAACCGGTGCAGCAGCCGCTCCCGCTCGCGCGGGCGCAACCGGGTCGTCTCCTCGCCGTCGACGCGGATGGAGCCGCCGTCCGGCTGGAGCAGGCCCAGGATGCATTTCAGCATCACCGACTTGCCGGTGCCCGAGCCGCCGATCACCACCAGCGATTCGCCGCGGCCGACGTCGAGGTCGACGCCGTTCAGCACCGTCTTGGGGCCGAAGCTCTTGTGGACGCCCTTGAGCGCGATCTTCGGGACCTGCGTCATGCTGCGCTCACTTCGCCGAGAAGAAGATGCCGGTGATGAGATAGTTCCAGACCAGGATCAGGATGGAGGCGGAGACCACCGCGTTGGTCGTCGCAGCGCCCACGCCCTGGGCGCCACCCCGGGAATGGTAGCCGTGGTAGCAGCCCATCAGCGACACGATGAAGCCGAACACGGCGGCCTTGACCAGGCCGGAGATGACGTCCACCGGCTCCAGGAACTCCCAGGTCCGGTTGATGTAGGACGAGGGGTTGAAGTCCAGCCGGTAGACCCCGACCAGGAATCCGCCGAACACGCCGACGATGTCGGCCACCAGCACCAGCAGCGGCATCATGGTCAGCCCCGCCACCAGGCGCGGCGCCACCAGATACTTGAAGGGATTGGTGGACAGGGTGGAGAGCGCGTCGACCTGCTCGGTCACCCGCATGGTGCCGATCTCGGCGGCCATGGCGGCGCCGATGCGGCCCGCCACCATCAGGCCGGCCAGCGTCGGCCCCAGCTCGCGCGTCATCGACAGCACCACCACCGTGGCGATGGCGCCCTCGGCCTGGAAGCGGGAGAAGCCGGAATAGCTTTGCAGGGCCAGGACCATGCCGGTGAACAGCGCGGTCAGCCCGACCACCGGCAGCGAGTAGTAGCCGATGTCGATCATCTGCCGCAGGATCTGCCGCGGGTACAGCGGCGGCCGCACGCAGTGCGACAGCGCCGCGGCGGTGAACAGCGCGAGCTTTCCGGCCGCTTCCAGGAAGACCAGGAAGGCACGGCCGGTGGCGGCAAGGAAACCCATCAAGCGACCTCAGGCGGCGGGTCCCGATAGACCCGGTGGTAGCGCGCGCCGAGAGAGGTGAGGATTTCGTAGCCGATGGTGCCGCCCTCGTCCGCCACGGTGTCCACCGGGCGGTGGGGGCCGATCAGCTCGACCAGCCCGCCGGGAGCGACCGCCCCGTCGGGTAGGTGGCCGACCGCCACCGTGATCAGGTCCATCGAAATCCGCCCGACCACCGGCGCGGCCACGCCATCGACGTACACATGACCGCGCGCGCTGAGCGCACGCGCGTATCCGTCGGCGTAACCTACGGCGATGGTTGCGATTTTCCCCTTCTCCGCAACGCGGTGGGTGGCACCGTAGCCAACGGTCATAGGGCTGTCAACGTCGCGCACCTGAAGCACGCGGGCGTCGAGCCGGATGGTGCCGAGCATCGGGTTGGCGGCCGCCGGCGTCGGGTTGACGCCGTAGAGCGCGCAGCCCGGCCGCGCGAGGTCGAAATGGAAGGCGGAACCCTGGAAGATCCCGGACGAGTTGGCGAGGCTGGCCGGGGCCGCCGGCAGCCGGCCGAGCGCCGAGCGGAAGCGCCCGAGCTGCCGGGCGTTCATCGCCGTGTCCGCTTCGGCGCAGGCGAGATGGGTCATCCAGAGCCGGACGTCGATCCCGTCGAGCCGCCCGAGGTCGCCGGCCAGCCGGTCCAGCTCGTCCGGCCCGAGACCGAGTCGGCACATGCCGGTGTCGATGTGGACGATGGCGGGAAGCCGCGTTCCCAGCGCCGCCGCGTGGGCCTTCCAGGCGGCGATGTCGCCCAGGTGGTTGAGCACCGGGATGATGCGGTGGGCGGTGAAGTCGCCGGCGCAGCCCGGCGGCAGGCCGCCCAGCGAGACCACCCGCGCGGCGGGAACCGCCGCCCGCACCGCCAGCGCCTCTTCGAGCTGGGCGACGAAGAAGGTGGTGCAGCCGGCCGCCGCCAGCGCCGGGGCGACGCGCGCCACCCCCAGCCCGTAGGCGTTGGCCTTGACCACGGCGGCGCATTCGGCCGGGGCCACCCGGTCGCGCAGCCGCTTCCAGTTGGCGACCACGGCGCCGAGGTCGATGGTCAGGATGGCGCCGGCGCGCCGGGCGGCGTCGCTGGCCTGTGAGGGGTCAGTCATCGGGGCCAACGTCGTGGGTGGTGTCGAGATCGCCGAACTTGGTGTACTGGCCGTCGAAGTACAGGCGCACGCTGCCGATCGGGCCATGGCGCTGCTTGGCGATGATCGCCTCGGCCGTGTTGTGGACCTCGGCGTAGCGCTGCTGCCAGTTGGCGTAGCGGTCGTTGTACTTCTCCTCCGTCTCCTCCGGCCGGCGCGCCGGTTCGGCCCGCTCAAGATAGTATTGTTCGCGGTAGACGAACATGACCACGTCGGCGTCCTGCTCGATGGAGCCCGATTCGCGCAGGTCGGCGAGCTGGGGGCGCTTGTCCTCGCGCATCTCGACGGCGCGGCTGAGCTGGGACAGGGCCAGCACCGGAACGTCCAGCTCCTTGGCGATGGCCTTGAGGCCGCGCGTGATCTCGGAGATCTCCTGGACGCGGTTCTCGTTGCCGCGGAGCGAGCTGCCGCGCAGCAGCTGAAGGTAGTCGACCACCACCATGCCCAGCCCGTGGGTGCGCTTCAGCCGGCGGCAGCGCGTGCGCACGGCGGCGATGGACAGGGCCGGCGTGTCGTCCACGAAGAAGGGGACCCGGCTCAACTCCTGGCTGGCCGCGACGAACTTGGGGAAGTCGCTGTCGCGGATGTCGCCGCGCCGGATCTTGTCGCCCGACACCTCGGCCTCGCCGGCCAGGATTCGGGTGGCCAGCTGCTCGGCCGACATTTCCAGCGAGAAGAAGCCGACGCAGGCGCCCTCGGCGCCGTTCGTGCGCATGTGGGCCTTGGCGGCGTTGAAGGCGATGTTGGTGGCCAG
>JAEZHQ010000280.1 GCA_023416455.1 Pseudomonadota bacterium
CACCATGTAATATCCTTTCTCAAGTTCATCCCCGGAGCGACCGAGTACACCATGCGGCGGGTCAAACTCGACCGAATTGACCGGCGCATTCTGCGCGACCTGCAGAATGACGGCCGAATGACAAACGTAGAGCTTGCACGGCGTGCCGGCATCTCCGCCCCTCCCTGCCTGCGGCGGGTCCGCGCGCTGGAAGAGGCGGGGTTCATCCGCGGGTACCATGCGGACATCAATCCCGACGCGCTCGGGTTCGGTGTCACCGTGTTCGCGCAGGTCGGGCTGTCCAGCCAGGCAGAGGTGGACCTAAAGAAATTCGAGGAACTCGTCAACAGCTGGGCCATGGTGCGCGAGTGCAACATGCTGGCCGGCGAGTACGACTTCCTGCTGAAGATCGTCGCGGAGGATTGGGACGACTACCAGCGCTTCCTGACCACCCGGCTGACCGCCGCCCCCAACGTGTCCCACGTCAAGTCGGCGCTGTCGATCCGCACCTCCAAGCACACGCCGGGCGTGCCGATCGACGTCGACTCCCCGGATATCCCCGAGGCGATCGAGGACGACGAGGAGGACGAGGGGGACCCCCCCACCCGCCTGGCCCGGCGCTGAGCCGGCCGCTGCGGCTCCGCCCCGCCAGGCCGTAGGGTCCGCCGGCCTGGGCCGGGGCTTTCGGCCGTGCCCGGCGGCGGACGGTCTGGTGTCCCGGCGCGGTGGTGCTACACTCTCCGGCGCGACCGCCGGCACCGCTGTCCGGGAACCCGAGACGATGACCCCCACCCTCCGCCGCCGCGCCCCTACGGGCGCCCTGTCCGCCGTGGCCGCCATCCTGCTGCTGTGGGGGAACGCGCCCGGCGCCCGCGCCGCCTCCGGCCTGCACGCCGAGGAGATCGTGCGCTTCCCCTCCCAGGACGCCGACCCGGGTGGGACGCCGACCCGGCTGACCGGGCGCTTCCTGCGGCCGTCCGGAGACGCCGGCCGGCACCCCGCGGTGCTTCTCCTGCACGGGTGCAGCGGCCTTTACACCCGGGACGGGCGCCCCTCGCCCCGTCACCTGGACTGGGCGCTGACCCTGCGCGAGCAGGGCTACGCCGTCCTGATGGTGGACAGCTTCGGGCCGCGCGGCATCGACCAGACCTGCACGCGCAAGGAGCGCCCCGTCCGCGCCACGGTGGAGCGCAAGCGCGACGCCTGGGCGGCGCTGGCCTATCTCCGGACGCGGCCGGACGTGGACGGGGAGCGGATCGCGGTCATGGGCTGGTCGCAGGGGGCCGGCGCGGTTCTGGCCGCCTATGGCCCGGAGGCCGGTCCGGGGGCCGGCTTCCGTGCGGCGATCGCCTTCTACCCGGGCTGCGCGAAGCCCCTCAAGAACGAAGCCTGGCAGCCGGAGGGACCGCTGCTGCTCCTGCTCGGCGGCAGGGACGAGTGGACGCCGGCCGGGGAATGCCTGGAGCTGGCCAGCCGCGGGCCGGTGAAGGAGCGCACGGAGGTGGTGCTCTACCCCGACGCCCACCACGGCTTCGACGCCCCGGCCAGCCCCCTGCGCCGGCGCACCAACCTCGCCACCGCCCCGACCGGAGAGGCCATCGTCGGCACCCACGAGGCGGCGCGCCGCGACGCCATCGGCCGGGTCAGCGCCTTCCTGGCCGAACGGCTGCGGGGCTGACGGCGGGGCGGGCGCACAAGGACGGGTGCGCAAGGACGGGCGCACAGGGACTGGCGCACAGGGAAAAGCCGCGCCAGGGTGGCCGGCGCGGCTTCGGATGCTGGATTCGGATGTTTGTGGCCGGATGCGGCGGATCGTCCTACTTGAAGGCGACGGTGACGATCTCGTACAGCTTGGAGCCGCCCGGGGTGGAAACCTCGACGCTGTCGCCGACCGCCTTGTTGATCAGGGCGCGCGCCAGCGGGGCCTGGATCGACAGCAGGCCGTTCTTGATGTCGCTCTCGTCCTGGCCGACGATCTGGTAGGTGGTCTCCTCGTCGGTGTCCTCGTCGGCGAGCGTCACCGTGGCACCGAACTTGACGGTGTTTCCGGACAGCTTGGACGGGTCGATCACCTCGGCCCGGCTGATCTTGTCCTCCAGCTCGGCGACGCGGCCCTCGATGAAGCTCTGACGCTCGCGCGCCGCGGTGTACTCGGCGTTTTCCGACAGATCCCCGTGCTCACGCGCTTCGGCAATCGCCTTGATGACGTTCGGCCGCTCCACGGCCTTGAGGTGCTTCAGTTCCTCTTGCAGGCGGTTGTAGCCCGCCGCGGTCATTGGGACTTTTTCCATAGTTCAATCCATCACCATGCCGGCCCGGCGCCTGGGAAAAGTAAGGCGCGGAGGAGGTCCGCCGCGCCGTAAACCGTCCTAATACGATCCGCTAAGGTACGACTGCAACGGCGCAACTTCAAGGCTGCCGTTCCGCAGCGCTGCGATCGCCTCCACCGCCGCGCGGGCGCCGGCCATGGTGGTGTAGTACGGAATGCCGTAGGTCAGCGCGGTGCGGCGGAGGCTGAAGCTGTCGGCCAGCGCCTGGGCGCCCTCGGTGGTGTTGAGCACCAGATGGACCTCGCCGTTGATCATGGAGTCGACGATGTGCGGCTGGCCCTCCACCACCTTGTTGATGGGCTCGGCGGGCACGCCGGCCTGGCGCAACGCACCGGCGGTGCCGGTGGTGGCGAGCAGGCGGAAGCCCATCTCGTGCAGCTTGCCGGCGATCTGCACCGCCGCCGCCTTGTCGCGGTCCTTGACCGAGACGAAGACGGTGCCCTGGACCGGCAGGGCGACCCCGGCGCCGAGCTGCGACTTGGCGAAGGCCAGCGCGAAGTTGCGGTCCAGCCCCATGACCTCGCCGGTGGACTTCATCTCCGGGCCGAGGACGATGTCCACGCCGGGGAAGCGGGCGAAGGGGAAGACGGCCTCCTTCACCGCGGTGTGCGGCGGGGTGGGGCCGCTCAGCGTGAAGTCGGCCAGCGCCTCCCCGGCCATGACCCGGGCGGCGATCTTGGCGATGGCGGTGCCGGTGGCCTTGGCGACGAAGGGCACCGTGCGCGAGGCGCGCGGGTTGACCTCCAGGATGTAGACGGTGCCGTCCTTCACCGCGAACTGCACGTTCATCAGCCCGACCACGTTGAGCGCGCGGGCCAGCGCCTCGCCCTGGCGGCCGATCTCGGCGATGGTCTCCTGCGGCAGCGAGTAGGGCGGAAGCGCGCAGGCGGAGTCGCCGGAATGGATGCCGGCCTCCTCGATGTGCTCCATGATGCCGGCGATGTAGACCTGGCCGCTCCGGTCGGCGACCACGTCGACGTCCACCTCGATGGCGTCCTGGAGGTAGCTGTCGATCAGCACCGGGTTCTTGCCCGACACCTTCACCGCCGTGCCCATGTAGCGCTGGAGCCCGGCCATGTCGTGGACGATCTCCATGGCGCGGCCGCCCAGCACGTAGGAGGGGCGGATGACCACCGGGAAGCCGATGGTGCGGGCCACCTCCTCCGCTTCCTCCAGCGAGCGGGCCAGCCCGTTGGCCGGCTGCTTCAGCGCCAGCTGGTGGAGCAGCTTCTGGAAGCGTTCGCGGTCCTCGGCGAGATCGATGGCGTCCGGCGAGGTGCCGAGGATCGGGATGCCGGCCTTCTCCAGCGCGTCGGCCAGCTTCAGCGGGGTCTGGCCGCCGAACTGCACGATGCAGCCCAGCACCGTGCCGTTGCGCTGCTCGACGCGGACCAGCTCGATCACGTCCTCGGCGGTCAGCGGCTCGAAGTAGAGCCGGTCGGCGGTGTCGTAGTCGGTCGAGACGGTCTCGGGGTTGCAGTTGACCATGATCGTCTCGATGCCGGCCTCGCGCAGGGCGTAGACGGCGTGGACGCAGCAATAGTCGAACTCGATGCCCTGGCCGATGCGGTTCGGGCCGCCGCCGAGGATGACGACCTTGCGGCGGTCGGTGGGATCCGACTCGCACTCGGCCTCGCCGGTGCCGTCCGTCTCGTAGGTGGAGTACATGTAGGGCGTGCGCGAGGCGAACTCGGCGGCGCAGGTGTCGATGCGCTTGAAGACGGGGGTGACGCCGGCCCGGCGGCGGGCCTCGGCGGCCTCGGCCTCGGTGGTGCCGGCCAGCTCGGCGAGGCGGGCGTCGGAGAAGCCCATCTGCTTCAGCCGCAGCCAGCCGTCCTTGTCCGCCGGCAGGCCGGCGGCGCGGACCGCCGCCTCGCGGTCGACGATGGCCTTGATCTGCTCCAGGAACCAGGGGTCGTACTTGGAGACCTGCTGGACCTCCGGCACGGTGAAGCCGTGGCGGAAGGCCTGGGCGATGACCAGCAGGCGGTCCGGCGTCGGCCGGGCCAGCGCGCCGCGGACCGCCGCCGCGTCCGGGGTGCCGTCGGCGCCGATGCGGACCTCGTTGAAGCCGGTCAGGCCGGTCTCCATGGAGCGCAGCGCCTTCTGCACCGATTCCTGGAAGGTGCGGCCGATCGACATGGCCTCGCCCACCGACTTCATCGAGGTGGTCAGCAAGGGCTCGGTGCCGGCGAACTTCTCGAAGGTGAAGCGCGGCATCTTGGTGACGACGTAGTCGATGGTCGGCTCGAAGCTGGCCGGCGTGGTGCCCGTGATGTCGTTGGTCAGCTCGTCCAGCCGGTAGCCGACCGCCAGCTTGGCGGCGATCTTGGCGATGGGGAAGCCGGTCGCCTTGGAGGCCAGCGCCGAGGAGCGCGACACGCGCGGGTTCATCTCGATGACGATGAGGCGGCCGTTCGCCGGGTTGACCGCGAACTGGACGTTGGAGCCGCCGGTGTCCACCCCGATCTCGCGCAGCACCGCGATCGAGGCGTTGCGCATGATCTGGTATTCCTTGTCGGTCAGCGTCAGCGCCGGGGCCACCGTGATGGAGTCGCCGGTGTGGACGCCCATCGGGTCGATGTTCTCGATGGCGCAGACGATGATGCAGTTGTCGGCGCCGTCGCGCACGACCTCCATCTCGTACTCCTTCCAGCCGAGGACGGACTCCTCGATCAGGACCTCGCCGGTCGGGCTGGCGCGCAGGCCGCCGCGCACGATGTCCTCGAACTCCTCGCGGTTGTAGGCGATGCCGCCGCCGGTCCCGGCCAGGGTGAAGCTGGGGCGGATGATGGCGGGCAGGCCGACGAACTCCAGCGCCTCCTGGGCCTCGCGGTAGGAACGCACCATGCGCGAGCGCGGGCTCTCCAGCCCCAGCTTGTCCATGGCGTCGCGGAACAGGATGCGGTCCTCGGCCTTGGCGATGACGTCGCGCTTGGCGCCGATCATCTCCACCCCCAGCCGCTCCAGCGTGCCGTCGTCGGCGAGCGCCATGGCGGTGTTCAGCGCGGTCTGGCCGCCCATGGTCGGCAGCAGGGCGTCGGGCCGCTCCTTCTCCAGGATCCGGGCCACCACGGCCGGGGTGATCGGCTCGATGTAGGTGGCGTCGGCAAGGCCCGGGTCGGTCATGATGGTGGCCGGGTTGGAGTTGACCAGGATGACCCGGTACCCCTCCTCGCGCAGCGCCTTGCACGCCTGGACGCCGGAGTAGTCGAACTCGCAAGCCTGGCCGATGACGATCGGCCCCGCGCCGATGATGCAGATGGATGTGATGTCAGTGCGCTTGGGCATGGGTCCGCTTCTCGACGTTCGGTCAGCAAAAGCCCCCTCACGCCGCATGGGGAGCGAGGGGGCGGGGCAATATGTCGTTGCGAGGCCCCTTTATAGGGACTAAGGGCGCGTGGGGGAAGAGGCGGGATGGGTGCATCCGCCACAGCGGCGAAACAATGCAAGGCAGCGGCGAAGCGACGCTTGAACGGGGGGCGAAAGGGCGTCATCAATCCCCTATGGCCGTGCGGGCGATTCCGGCGGCCCGTTCCCGTCGTTCCCGGAGCCTGTATCCCCCGATGAGCCACGCCTTCGCCAAGGACAGCCGCGCCTGCGCCGCCTGCGTCTCCTGGGGAGGCGAGCGCGCCCTGTCGGGCGACAACACGCTGGTGCATGTGGCCCGCTACAGCGTCGAGGGGGAATGCCGGACGGCGTCCAGCCACGACTACCGGAAGGTCACCAAGGGCTATCACACCTGCCAGGCCTGGGCGCCGCTGCCGACGCTGAAGAAGCACGGCGGCCGGCCGGAGCGCCAGCCGGTCTTCGCCACGCCGGCGCCCCCGGCCGCCCCCGGCCACCCCGCGCCGGCCTCCACCGCCTCCCCGACGCCCCCGGCCGCCGAGGCGGAGCCCGCGGTCTGCCGGTCCGAGCCGCTGGACATCGACAAGACCCCGCCGCAGGCCCGCATTCTCTACATC
>JAEZHQ010000124.1 GCA_023416455.1 Pseudomonadota bacterium
GCCGCCACCTGGCCCGCCGCGGCATCCCGGCCACGGTCGAGCCGCTCGACGCGCGCGCCGAGCGGCGCCGTGTGCGCTGGCCGCTGCCGGTGCCGCTGCCGCCGGTGAGCCTGATCATCCCGACGCGCGACCGGCTCGACCTGCTGGAGCCCTGCATCGCCAGCATCCGCCGCCTGACCCGCTACCCGCGCTACGAGATCATCGTCGTCAACAACCAGAGCCGCGAGCCCGCCACGCTGCGCTACCTGGCCGCCGGGGCGGCGGCCGGCCTGTTCCGCGTCGTCGACTACGACGCCCCCTTCAACTTCTCCGCCATGAACAACGCCGCCGCGCGGGCCGCCCGCGGCACGGTCCTGGGCTTCGTCAACAACGACGTCGAGCTGATCACCCCGGACTGGCTCGACGAGGCGGTCGGGCACCTCGCGCGCCCCGAGGTCGGCGCGGTCGGCGCCAAGCTGCGCTTCGGCAACGGGATGATCCAGCACGCCGGGGTCGTCCTGGGCATCGGCGGGCTGGCCGAGAACGCCTTCCAGCACCTGCACGCCGACGAGGACGGCTACTTCCACCGCACCCAGGTCGCCGGGAACTGGTCGGCGGTGACGGCCGCCTGCCTGTTCTGCCGGGCCGACCTCTTCGCCGCCCTCGGGGGCTTCGACGCCGCCAACCTGCCGGTCGCCTTCAACGACGTCGATCTCTGCCTGCGCATCCGCGAGCGGGGCCGGCTGATCGTGTGGACGCCGCATGTGGAGCTGTACCATCACGAGTCCGTCAGCCGGGGCCGCGACGACAGCCCCGACCGCCGGGCCCGCGCCTACAAGGAGGAAGCCTACATGCGCCACCGCTGGCACCATGTCCTGCTCCGCGACCCCTACTACAACCCCAACCTCAACCTCGACCGCCGGCCCTTCACCGGGCTGGCCCTGCCGCCCCGCCACCGCTGGGGCACGGCGCTGCCCCGGGCAGAGCCGGCATGACCGGATCCGCCGGAGACGATCCCGGCGCCGGCCCGCGCGCGCCGGTCTACGGCCATTTCGACTGCCTGCGCGGGCGCGCCCTGTGCGGCTGGGCGTGGCGCCCGGACGAGCCGGCGGCGCGCGTCGCCGTCACCGCCACCGTCGACGGCGTCCCGGTGGCCGAGAGCGTCGCCGCCCTCCACCGGCCCGACCTGGAGGCCGCCGGCATCGGCGACGGCATCCACAGCTTCGCCCTGCTGCTGCCCGAGGCGGTCATGGACGGCGGGGAGCACGAGGTCGCCGTCCTCGGCGAGGACGGCGTCCCGCTGCTCGGCAGCCCGGCCCGCCTGCGCCTTCCCAGCCTGCGCTTCCACCCGGTCCCCGCCGACGACGGACCCTACCGTTTCGAGCTGGCCGTCTGCTGCGTCGCCAAGAACGAAGGGCCCTATCTGCTGGAATGGATCGCCTACCACCGCTGCGTGGGGGTCGAGCACATCCTCGTCTTCGACAACGACAGCGACGACGCCTCCTCCACGCTGCTGTCCCGGCTGGCCGGGCTGGGGGTCCTGGAGCATGTCCCCTGGCCCACCGCCGCCGGCCGCTGGCCGCAGCCGACCGCCTACGCGGAAGGGCTGAGGCGGCTGAGGGACCAGGCCCGATGGATCGCCTTCATCGACCTGGACGAGTTCCTGAATCCCCTGGAGGGGGACGACGTGCGGGCCGTGCTCCGCGACCACGCGGACGCCGCCGGGCTGGTGGTGCCCTGGCGGCTGTTCGGCTCCTCCGGGGAGCAGGAGCGGCGGGACGATTTCGTGATCCGCCGCTTCACCCGCCGCGCCGCCGCGGCCGATCCCCTGAACCACGCGGTCAAGACCATCGTGCGCGGCCGCTTCGCGCGGGAAATCGGGGTGCACACGCCGGTGCTGAGCGAGGGCTGCCTGGTCGACGAGCACGGGCGGATCGTCGGCGCCTTCGGCGACCCCGACCACCATCCGGTGCCCGAAGCCCGGCGCCTCGTGCTGAACCACTATTTCGGGAAGTCGCGCGCCGAGTGGGAGGTCAAGAAACGGCGGGGCCGGGCCGACGGGCCGGGCACGCGGACCGACCGCGTCTTCGAGGTCCACGACAGGAACGACGAGCCGGACACCCGCATCCTGCGCCATCTCGACGCGATGACCGCGGAAATCGCCCGGCTGGAGGCGCTTCTGGGCACCCTCCCCTGATCCCCCCGTCCCTTTCCCGATCCGCCGGGAGCACCGGCGGGCGGGACCGACGGGCTTTGTCCCTGTCGGTCGATTGACGGGCCGGCTATGCTCTCCCTATTAGGGGTGGCCCGCGCCTGACACTACGAACCAAGGCAAACGACATGCAGTCTTCGACGGAACCCGAGGCCCCTTCCACGCCGGAAGAGCGCCACACCGCCCTGCACGCCCTGGCGCACGTCGCCCGCAGCCACGGCGTCCATCTTTCCGTCGAGCAGCTGCGGCGCGACCACGCCATCGGCCAGGGCGAGGCGCCGATGGGCAAGCTCAAGGCCATCGCCGAGGACAACGGCCTGACGGCGCGGCCGGCGACGCTCCGCTGGGCGCATCTGGCCCGCCTGGGCAAGGCGCTGCCCCTGATCCTGATCATGCGCAACGGCCAGGCGATGGTCCTGGCCGGCTTCCGCGACGACGGGGCGACGCCGGTGGCGCTGCTCGCCGACCCGCGCGCGGCCGACGGGTCCGACGACACCGTGATCGCCGTCGACGAGGTGCGGCTGTCCGCCGTGTGGAAGGGCGACGCGCTGTTCGTGAAGCGGCGCCAATCCATGCGCGACGAGGAGCAGCCCTTCGGCTTCCGCTGGCTCCTGGGCCAGGTCCTGCGCGAGCACCGCATCTTCGCCACCATCGGGGTGGCCGGCCTGGTCCTCAGCCTGTTCGCCATCGCCCCGCCCCTGCTCTTCATGACGATCGTCGACCGCGTCCTCGTCCACCAGCGGCTGTCGACGCTCTACGTCCTCATGGGCGGGGTCCTCTTCCTGCTGGTGTTCGACACCGCCTTCGGCTATCTGCGGCGCTACCTGGTCACCATGGGCACCGCGAAGATCGACACCCGGCTCAGCCTGTACATGTTCGACCGGATGATCGGCCTGCCGATCGACTTCTTCGAGCGGACCCCGACCGGCATGATCTCCTACAAGATGGGCGAGATCTGGCGCATTCGCCAGTTCCTGACCGGGCGGCTGTTCGGCACGGTGCTGGACTCCTTCACGCTGCTCGTGCTGATCCCCGCCATGTTCATCCTGCACACGCCCCTGGCCTTCATGGTCATCGCCGTGGCCCTGACCATGTGCCTGGTCGTGGCGCTCTACATCCGGCCGCTCGGCATCGCCCATGGCCGCGTGATCTTGGCCGAGACCCGCAAGGGGTCCTTCCTGATCGAGGTCCTGCACGGCATGCGCACGGTCAAGTCGCTGGCGCTCGAAGGGCGCAAGCGGGCCGACTGGGACGCCCGCGTGGCCGAGGCCGTGCGCGCCAACACCGCCTTCCAGCACCTCTCCAACCAGCCGCAGACCATCCTTCAGCCGCTGGAGAAGTTCATCTACACCGGCACGCTGACGCTGGGCGCCTACATGGCGATCGCCGAAGGGGCGGCGACCCATGCCGGCACGCTGATCGCCTTCACCATGATCGCCATGCGCACCACCCATCCCTTCGTCCAGATCGCCGGCCTGCTCCAGCAGTTCCAGGAGGTGCGCGGGGCGGTGGCCCAGGTGGCCTCGGTGGTCAACCTGGCGCCGGAGAACAGCCGCGGCGCCCACGGGGTGCGGCCGAAGATCGAGGGCAACATCGCCTTCTCCGATGTCCGCTTCTCCTACCCGGGGGCGCGCAGCTGCGCCCTCGACGGCATCACCGTCTCCATCGCCCGGGGCAGCGTCGTCGGCATCATGGGGCGCAGCGGCTCGGGCAAGACCACCATCACCCGCCTGCTTCAGGGCCTCCACCAGAACTACGACGGCCTGATCAAGATCGACGGGGTCGACCTGCGCGAGATCGACCTCGCCCATCTGCGCTCGAACATCGGCGTGGTGCTGCAGGACAACTTCCTGTTCCACGGCACCATCCGCGAGAACATCATGGCCGCCCGCCAGGACGCCTCGCTGGAGGAGGTGATGCAGGCCGCCCGCCTCGCCGGGGCGGAGGAGTTCATCGAACGGCTGCCCCGCGGCTACGAGACCATGATCGAGGAGGGCTCGGCCAACCTGTCGGGCGGCCAGCGGCAGCGGATCGCCATCGCCCGCGCGCTCCTGACCAACCCCGCCATCCTCATCTTCGACGAGGCGACGAGCGCGCTCGACCCCGACAGCGAGGCGATCGTCAACAGCAACCTGCTGCGCATCGCCCAGGGCCGCACGGTGATCGTCATCTCCCACCGCCTCGCCTCCCTGGTCAACTGCGACAAGATCCTCGTGCTCGAGCGCGGCGAGCTCCTCGACGCCGGCAAGCACGAGGACCTTCTCGAGACCTGCGACGTGTACCGGCATCTCTGGATGCAGCAGAACCGCCACCTCACCCCCGGGACCCCCTATGAGCGCCCTGTCCTTGCCTCGCCGACGCGCGGCTGACCGCCCCACCGACCGCCACGCCGAGCGGACCATCAACGACTTCCAGTCGGAGACGGCGGAGATCACCGGGGCGCCCGACCCGATCCAGGCCCGCCTCACGGTGTTCCTGCTGGCCGGGATGGTGGTGCTGGCCGTCTCCCTGGCCTCGGTGGTCAGCCTCGAGCGCATCGTCATGACGCCCGGGAAGATCATCGCCAAGTCCCCGACCATCCTCGTGCAGCCGCTCGAAACCTCGATCATCCGCAGCCTGGAGGTGCGGGAAGGGCAGATCGTGCGCCAGGGCCAAATCCTGGCCACGCTCGACCCGACCTTCTCCGCGGCGGACGCCGCCCGGCTCGAGCGCGAGGCCGCCAGCCTGACGGCCGAGGTGGCGCGGCTGGAGGCGGAGACGGCCGGCCGGCCCTTCCAGCCGCAGGACGAGGAGCCCTACAGCGTCCTGCAGTCGGCGATCTGGCGCGCCCGCCAGGCCGAGCATCAGTCGAAGGTCGCCAACTTCGACCAGCGCCTGGCCATGGCCCGCGCCGCCATCACCCGGGCCGAGGAGCAGGTCCGGCATTACCGCTCCCGCCTGACCCTCTCCACCGAGGTCGAGAAGATGCGCCATACCCTGGAGCGCAACCAGACCGGCAGCCGCCTCAACTCGCTCCTGGCCACCGACAGCCGGGTCGAGATCTCGCGCAGCCTGACCGACGCGGAGACCGCGATCGTCACCGCCTCGCACGACCGGCGCGCCCTGGAGGCCGACCGCGACGCCTTCCTCCAGAAATGGCGCAGCGACATCGTGCAGGAGCTGGTCGCCCGGCGCGTCGAGCTCGACCGCGTGCGCGAGGATCTGGCCAAGGCCCACAAGCGCCGCGACCTGGTCGAGCTGCGGGCGGTGGAGGACGCCGTGGTGCTCGAGGTGGCGCCGGTCTCCGTGGGCGCGGTCGTCCCGTCGGCGGAGAAGATCCTGACCCTGGTCCCGCTCGGCTCGGCGCTCGAGGTCGAGGTCGACCTCGACGCCACCGACCAGGGCTTCGTGAAGGTCGGCGACACGGTCAAGGTGAAGTTCGCCGCCTACCCCTACACCCGGCACGGTGCGGCCATGGGGGTGGTGCGGACCATCAGCGAGGATTCCTTCGCCCAGCGCGACCACGGGCCGGCGTCGCAGCGCTTCTACAAGGCCCGCATCGAGCTGACCGAGGTGGCGCTGCGCGGCGTGCCGGCGGACTTCCGCCTGATCCCCGGCATGCCGCTCACCGCCGACATCGTCGTCGGCGAGCGGACGATCATCAGCTATCTGGTGGAGCGTGCGGTGCGGAACCTCTCCGAAGGCATGAGGGAGCCCTGACGGCGATGCGGCATCCGGTGCGCAGAGTGCTGCGGTCGCTGGGCATGGTGAAGCCCGGCGACGACCACGCCCGCGGCCTGCGGGCCTACGAAAAGGGCCGCCACGCGGCCGCCGCCGCGGCCTGGCTGGCGGCGGCGCGGAGCGGCCACGCCGACGCCCAGCACCGGCTGGGCCTGCTCTACGAGAAGGGCGAGGGCGTCCTGCGCAACCCGGTCGACGCCGTCGCCTGGCACCGCCGCGCCGCCGAGCAGGGCCACGCCGAGGCGCAGGCGCAGCTCGCCATCCTCCACTTCCAGGGAACCGAGCCGCCGCCCGGGGCCACCCCCTCCGACCCCACACTGGAGCTTCTGTTCCCCAACGGGATCGAGGTGAAGCGGGACTTCGCGGAAGCGGCGCGCTGGGCCCGCCCGGCCGCCGAGCAGGGGGTGGCCCGGGCCCAGGCCCTGCTCGGCTGCCTGCACGCCACCGGGCTGGCCGGGCCGGTCGACCCCGGCCAGGCGCGGCACTGGTACCGCCTCGCCGCCGAGCAGGGCAACCCCCAGGCCCAGCTCGGCTACGGCGCCCTGCTCGCGGGCGACGCGCTGGGCGAGCCCGATCCCGCCGCCGCCCGCGTCTGGTTCGAGCGCGCCGCCGGGCAGGGCAACGCGACCGCCTGGTTCTATCTGGGCACCCTCGCCGCCCTCGGACTCGGCGAGGCGCCGGACCACGCCCGGGCGGCGCGGTGCTTCCGCAAGGCGGCCGAGGCCGGCCACCCCCTCGGGCAGAGGAACCTGGGCATCCTGCACCTGCACGGCCACGGCGTGCCGCGCAACCCCACCACCGCCGAGACCTGGCTGCGCAAGGCGGCGCTCCAGGCCGACGCCGAGGCGATGGTGCTGCTGGGCGACCTGCACAGCCGCGGCGACGGCCTGCCGCCCAACCTCATCGAGGCCGCCGGCTGGTACCGCGCGGCGGCCGAACTCGGCCACCGCGGCGCCCAGGCCATGCTGGCCCGGCTCTACGCCGCCGGGGCCGGGCTTCCCCGCGACGAGCGGGAAGCCGCACGCTGGCTCGAGCGCGCCGCCGAGGGCGGGCACGTGCCGGCCCAGATCCATCTGGGCGCCTCCTACGCCGCCGGCCGCGGCGTCGAACAGGACCTCGGGCGCGCCCTCGCCTGGTTCCACAAGGCCGCCGAGCAGGGCAGCCCCGACGCCGTCTACAACATCGGCGTCCTGCACAGCCTGGGCGTCGCCGAGGCCCGGCCGGACCAGCCCTCCCCCATCGACTGGTACCGGCGCGCCGCCGAACAGGGCAGCGTCCTCGCCCAGTTCCGCCTCGCCGTGGCCTACGCCGTCGGCGAGGGGGTCGGGCAGGATTACGCCGCCGCCGCCGCCTGGTCCCGCCGGGCGGCCGAGCAGGGCCACGCCGGCGCCCAGTCCAACCTGGGCCGCTTCCTCATGCAGGGCTACGGGGTCGCCCGGGACCACGCGGAGGCGGAGCGCTGGCTGCGCGCCGCCGCCGACCAGGGCACGGTGGCCGCCATGACCGCCCTCGGCGAGCTCTACGGCGGGCTGTGGGGCGGGCTGTGGGGCGAAACGCCCGACCCGGCGCAGGCCCGCGCCTGGCTCGACCGCGCCGCCGAAGCCGGCGACCCGCGCGCCGCGGAGGTCCGCGACCAGCTCTTCGCCGTCGGGGAGGCGGCGCCAGGAACGGCGGCGGGGACGGGCCGCCCTGACGCGGAGGGCGCCTGAAGGCGCCGGCCGCATCACGCCGAAGGCGCTTGATGGACACCATCAAGCGCCTTCCAAGCGCCTTCGGCATCACCCTTCATCCCGGGTCCGGACCGCTGCGATGCCCGGACCCGGCGCCCGGACCCGGCAGCCGAAAGGGGCCGGCCGTTTCCGGCCGGCCCCTTTCGGACCGCACAGGCGGTGGATGACGGCGCCCGCCGGACGCGCGGGACCGGTGGCCCCGCGCGTCCGGCGGACCGCGGCGTCAGATGAAGAAGCTCGAGTTCACGTTCGTGACCCCGGCCAGGATGATCCGCGTCCCGTCCGGCAGGGTGATGATGGTGTCACCACCCGACACCGTCGCGCTCTGCGCGAGCTGCTGGTTGGTCATGCCGAAGCCCTGGACCGTGAGCCGGTCGCCCGCGCCGAACGAGAAGTCCGCGATGTAGGTCGTCGACCCGGCGCTGTGGCTGCTGAAGGTGGCGTAGAGGTTGGCGCCACCGCCGCCGAAGACCGTGCTCTGGCCTGTGCCGCTGATGACGGTGTCGTTGCCGATCCCGGCGCCGATGAGCGTGCTGCCGGAGCCGGCGATGAAGGTGTTGGAACCGGTCGAGGCGGCGCCCGACAGGGTCTGGGAGCCGGAGCCGGCGACCACCAGGTCGCCGCCGGCGCCGCCGGCGAAGAGGACGTCGCCGCCGGCGCCGCCGATGATCGTCTCCGTGCCGGCGCCGCCGACGATGGTCGAGTTGGTGCCGGTGCCGCCGCTCAGCAGGCCGCCGCCGGCGCCGCCGATGATGGTGTTGTTGCTGCCGACGTTGACCGCGGTCATGGAGCCCGTGCCGCCGACCACCATGGCGCCCGAACCGAAGGCGCCGACCGTGTCGCTGCCCGCGCCGCCGAACACCGTGCTGGCGCCGGCCACGTTGGCCACGTTGTTGCCGCCGACGATCAGGATCTGGTTGTGGCCGACGCCGGCCGCGATGGTGTTGTTGCCGGAGGCGGCGACGATGGTGTTGTTGCCGTTGCCGGCGATGATGTTGGCGGCGCCGCCGGTGGTCGCCGTGCCGATCAGGTTGTTGCCCTGGCCGGCGACGACCGTGCCGCTGCCGCCCGCCGTGTAGACGGTGTTGTCGGCGTCGTTCAGGGCGATGAGCTGCTCGGTCGCGTTGGCGTTGCCGGTGACGGACACCGCCGCCGATCCCGAGACGACCAGCGCGTCATAGCCGTCGGGCACGGAAAGGGCAATCGGACCTTCGGTGCTGCCCGCCTGGGTGGTGTCGGCCACCAGGACCGTGAAGATCCCCTGATCCGTCGTGCTGGGCGGCGGCGGCGCGTCCTGACCGGGCACGTAGGACTGAACGGTGGAGTTGACGACGTTCGGGTCGGTGCCGGCACCGCCCTGGATCACATTGATCACGTCGTCGATCATCTTGACCGTCGCGTCACTGACGTTGACCGGCGCGACCGTGACCCCACCCGGAACCGTAATCCCCATTCACCCCTCCGCAGGAAGCTCTCTCTGCAACGAAGACCACGAAACGATGTTATTCCGCCGACGCACGATCGCCGATGGGAGTAACTATCAATGGCACGAAGGGCACCGCTTCCGCAATGCCCTCAAGTAAAACATGCTTTTTGGGAATATATAATTCGCCTTGCGGACGCAAGCCCGTTCTCGCGGGAGGGGGCGTTTTCCACAGCGAGCGCAACCGCCCCGAAGGGGCGGGGCCGAGGGCGGGCCGGCCGGGGAGGCGGCGGGATCACGCCCCGCCGGCGAG
>JAEZHQ010000131.1 GCA_023416455.1 Pseudomonadota bacterium
GCGTGGCCGAGCACGTCGGCGATCGTTTCGATATAGGCGTCGAACCGATGGTCGGCCGCCGCCTTCTGTTTCAGGTCCATCTGTGCCATCTGCCTTATATAGGCAGAGTTTTTATGACACAGCAGTACTAGAGCGGATCGCGTAAAATCGGAATCGATTTGAAGCGTGAATCCGCTCGCAAAACAAAGGCCTGGAGTTTCGTGCGTTTCAGATTAAACGCACGAAACTCTAGGGCCTGTTGACATTCGATTGAGGTAAGGGATTCCCACCGGAGTGGAAATCTGATTCAAAGCTACCAGAATGGAGGTAGCCTTGGAACGGGTGGTGTTACGTGATGACCAGTGGGAGCGGATTGCGCCGCTCCTGCCGGGGAAGGCTGGGGATCCAGGTCGATCGGGTAAAGACAACCGGCGATTTCTGGAAGGTGTTTTCTGGATCGTACGCACTGGAACATCCTGTCGGGATCTTCCAGACTCATTCGGAAACTGGAACTCGGTCTTCCAACGTTTTCGGCGATGGGCAAAAGACGGTGTCTTCAAGACGATCTTCGAAGCCTTGTCTCTGGATGCCGACTTCGAATACGCCATCATCAATGAAACCATCGTCCGGGTGCATCAGCATGCTACCGGCGCAAGGAGGGACTCACAATCAGGCGATTGGCCGGTCCCGCGGTGGTTTGACGACGAAGATCCTCGCCGTGGTCGATGCCTTGGGGAACCTTGTGCGTTTCTCGTTGCTCCCGGGGCAGCGACACGACAGCGTCGGGGTTGCTCCGATCCTCGAAGGGCTCGACTTCGCCGCGCTCTTGGCCGACAAAGCCTTCGACAACAATGCCATCCGCGCCGATCTGGCCGAACGTGGCGCCATCGCCGTCATTCCGTCCAAGGCAGATCGGAAAGAGCCGATTCCCCACGACGCCGAGATGCGCAAGTGGCGCCACTTGGTCGAGAATTTCTTTTGCAAGATCAAGGAATTCCGACGAATTGCCACGCGCTACGACAAAACCGACGTCAGCTTCGCCGCTGCCATCCGACTCGTCGGCATCGTCCTCGCCACCCGATGAATGTCAACAGGCCCTACAACACCTGCATGGCCGGGCAATCGAAACGCCGCGTTGAACCGTCAGCCTGACGAAACGCAAGACGCGGGTTGTAATGCTACCCGCGAAGTGAAGCGTGAAGCCGGTGAGGTGATGGAGGAAGGGAATCAAGTTCGTATTACGAACCTGAAAAGCGGTTGAAAGAACCAGGCTCCTCAATTTTGAGGAGTCTCGCCCGCGCGTGCCTGGATGAGACGTTCATCCGGGTGTCCATAGTGTGGACACCCCTTGCGCGGGAGAGGCGGAACTTTTCCCCGCTCAAGAACAAGGGCTTGCCCCCCGGCGCGGCGATGATGGAGCGAGCAGGAGGAACGCACCCTCTGAAAATCGGAGGCTGCCAGCGAATCTGGAGGGACCATCCTGGGATTCTCCCAGAACGGGTCAGCAGGCGCTGTGCCGGGTGCTGGCTATTCCGCGCGGCCGTGCCGGTCCCGTTCCTGCCACCGGACGGCCGCATAGCCCAGCGCCACGACGATGACGGGCATGATGACGTAGGCCAAGACCCACATGCTGTTCATTTCAGACCTCCTAGGGTCCGCCGCGCGAAGTGGTGCAGGAACGCCGCGGTCCCGATCCATACCGTGCTGCCGATCCCGAGTGCCAGCGGCGAAACGGGAACTGCCCCCATACCATATAGGAACGCCGCGGCAGGGCCAATAACCCCAACGGCGACGCACGCCGTCGAAGCCCGGTCCAAGGCGTTGGCGAGAAGCTTCACCCGCTCGTTGTGGATAAGGCTCATTCAGCCTTCCTCTGCCTCATTCTGCAAAATCTTCGGCGTTGAAGGCCAAAATGCCGCCAACAGGATACCGACCATGCAGCAGTGCATAAGACACCATCAGCCCCATTCGCGCCGTATAACGTTTGCTGCGGCTTTCTTCGTCTAGAGGCTGCCGCGGAGAAGATCGTTCATCGTCGGCCCGCAGAACAGCATCATCCGCTGTCGCCATGAACTCACCAAAGCCGCGATTCTCCAAATCATGGCAGAAAAATTCCCACACATTCTCCCTGAGAATCCCGAGCTGAATGTTGAGACATGGCTTCGCAGTGTCTTGCGAATCGTCCGTCAAGCTCAGTTTTCCTTTTTGGCATATGATGTCTTCAACGGCACTCCCCGACCCGCGCCATGTCGTAAATCACCCCCACCGATTGGAATTGACCGGCTTCGGGCGAACGGCGCAGCCTACGCCTTATCAGGCGGGTGTGCCTTAGACGCCTCTAGGCCAGCCTCAACGAGCCGGCGGATCGCTTCGGCTCGTGACGGCAAATCCGGCTGTGAGCGGCGCCATTCGTCAATGGCAGCCACACCGGATCGGGACATCATCACGGGGATACGTTGGTCGAGAGGTTCGTCGGTCATACCCAGAAGCATACCCAAGAGGCGCAACAGGCACAATCGGATTGACTAGTACTACAGTGGGGCTAATCTGAAGGTGAGGTTGGGTGGCGTCGGATGTTGAGTGTGGATCAGCAGGGAGGATCCACGGAGACGGCCCTTGGCGACGTGGACAAGTGGGCGAGGGCGCTGGAGGTTCTGGTGGAGCGGCTTGCCCCTCGTTTTCGCCGCGTCGA
>JAEZHQ010000184.1 GCA_023416455.1 Pseudomonadota bacterium
GCCCCGGGCAGGGCCAGCGCGTGGCGGCTGCCGATGAAGGCGTCCAGCGGCCGGCCGGCCAGCTCCGCGGCGCGGGCGTTGGCGAAGGCCACCGTGCCGTCGGCACGGCCGATCGACACGCCGACCGGGCTCTGCTCCAGGATCGCGCGCAGGCGGCGCTCGCCGTCGGACAGGGCGCGCTCGCGCGCGCGGATGGTGGTGACGAAATAGTGCAGGGCACGCGCCATGTCGGCGATCTCGTCGCCGCCGCGGGTGGGGATGACGACCGCCCGCCCGGCCGCCGAGGCGGTCATGGCCATTTGCAGGACGCGCAGCCGGCGCACCACGTTGCGGTGGATGTAGAGGACGATGGCCGCCGCCCCCAGGATGGCGACCAGGGCCATGGCGACGATGGCGCGCCCGCCGTCGCGGATGACTCCGTCGAACTCGGCGGAGCGCTGGACGATGTCCTGCTCGATGGCCAGGAAATAGTCGGAGACGGCGGCGACCAGCCGGTCCGAGACGTTCTGGTTGCGGGTGATGGCGCCCTTGATGGCGCGGCCCTGGGCGATCTCGCCGGCGCGGACGGCGAACAGGTTGCGCTCGCCCAGCCCCAGCGCCGACAGCTCGCGGTAGAGCGGCGCCGCCCGTTCGGCGGCGCCGGGGGGCAGGGTGGCGACCGCGGCGGCCGCCCGGTCCAGGGCGGTGCGGTAATCGTCGCGCAGGCGCTCCACCCCCACCTCATGGTCGGCGCGGGCGGCGGCCAGCATCGCCGTGATGGCGTGGTGGGCGTGGTCGGTCCAGTCGTGGACGACGCGCTCCAGCCGGCGGGCCTCGCCGGCATCCCCGCCCGGGGCCTCCCCGGCGGCGGCCAGCAACCCGGGCTTGCCGTCGCGGAGGCGCTCGGCCAGGAGCATCAGGCGGTGGACCAGCGCCCCGGTCTCCGCCGCGGTGGCGAGCTGCCGCTCGACCCGGGCGTCGAGGGCCAGCAGGTTGGCCACCAGCTCGCCCTTGCGGCGCTCCAGCTCGGCGAGGTCGGCGGTGCCGCTGCCGCGCGCGTGCAGGCGGGCCATCAGCTCTTCCAGCAGCTCGATCTGGTCGCCCAGCCGGGCCATCACCGCCTCGCGCGCCGACTGGCTCTGCACGGCGACCAGGGCGGGGGCGTTGGCGGCCAGGGTGCCGCTCTGCTGGGCGAGCTGCGAGGCGCTGACCAGCCCCGGCACCTTGGCCGTGGCGATCTGCTCGAAGCCGTCGTGGAAGCGGGAGAACAGGGAGACGGCGACGACGCCGGTGGCGGCGGTGAGGCCGCCGATCACCGTCAAGCCCGCGAGGATTCGGAAGGCCACCCCCATCCGGGGAATCCGCATGGTCTCCATCCCCTGTCGCCGCCACCGCCGTCAGATAGCATGGGGCCGGGGGTCATGCAATTCGCGGCCCGCGGGGCTTGACCCCGGCCGGTTGCCATGGGGATTCTGGTGCCCGGGTGGCGGGCGGTTGCGCCCGGGGGGATCCGAGGAGGAGGGCTGATGCGGCTGTTCCGGTCTCTGGCGGCGGCGCTTCTCGCCGTGGCGCTGTCCGGCCCCGCCGCCGCGCGGGCGGACACGCTGGAGCGCGTGCGCGAGGCGGGGGCGCTGCGCTGCGGAATCACCGCCAGCGGGGCCGGGCTGGCCTCGGTGGACGAGGGCGGGCGCTGGCAGGGCTTCTTCATCGACATGTGCCGGGCGCTGGCGGCCGCCGCCGCCGGGCGGGCCGACCGCGTCGACTATGTCGAGGTCAGCGCCGCCAACCGCTTCGCCGCCCTGCGCGGCGGCGAGGTCGACGTGATCATGGACGGGACCACCTGGACGCTCCAGCGCGACGCCACCTTCGGGGTGGATTTTCCGGCCGTCTACCTGTTCGACGGGCAGGGCTTCATCGCCCACCGCTCGCGGGCGGCGGCGAGCGTCGCCGACCTGGCCGGCGAGGCGGCTTCGGTCTGCGTCGTCGAGCGGACCACCACCCTGCGCAACCTGGAGGACTGGATGGCCCGCACCGGGGCGCGATTCGCGGTGAAGCGGGTGCGCTCGACCGAGGGGGCGATGTCCGCCTTCTTCAACCACCATTGCGACCTCTACACCGGCGACCGCATCGGGCTCCACGCCCAGCGCCGGCTGAAGGCGCCCAACAGCGCCGACTACGTCGTCCGGCCCGAGGTCATCTCCAAGGAACCGCTGGGGCCGATGGTCCGGGGCGACGACAAGCGCTGGCACGACATCGTGCGCTGGGTGTTCCTGGCCACCGTGCTGGCCGAGGAGGAGGGGGTCACCGCGGCCAACGCCGCCGCCCGGCGCGACCGGGCCGACGGAGAGCTGCGCCGGCTGCTGGGGGCGGCGCCCGGCCTGGGGCTGGGGCTGGGGCTGGACGACGACTGGGCCTGGCGGGTCATCACCCAGGTCGGCAACTACGGGGAGATCTTCGACCGTCACCTCGGCGCCGGCTCGCCGCTCGGCATCGAGCGCGGGATGAACGCCCTGTGGACCCGGGGCGGCCTGATGTACGCGCCGCCGCTGGGCGGGTAGGGCGCCGGCCCCTCCTCGTCCGGCCCCCCTTGTTCCCGCCCCCCTTGTTCCCGCCCCTTGTTCCCGGCAAGCCGCCGCGCCAAGTTGCGGGGTGTGACGGGCGGACGCTTCAAATCCGGGCGGTCCGCCGCTATGGTGGCGCCTTCCGGGCGCCCGCGGCCCCATCAGGCAGTTTCCCAGGCGATGACCAGACCCAACACCTACCGTTCCGGCCCCGACGAGCGCGGGCATTTCGGCATCTATGGCGGCCGCTTCGTCGCCGAGACGCTGATGCCCCTGATCCTTGAGGTGGAGAAGGCCTACCGGGAGGCTGCGGCCGATCCCGCCTTCGAGGCCGACCTGCGCCAGCGCCTCAAGCAGTATGTGGGCCGGCCGAACCCGCTCTACCTCGCCGAACGCCTGACGGAGCGGCTGGGGGGCGCGCGCGTCTACTTCAAGCGCGAGGAGCTGAACCACACCGGCGCGCACAAGATCAACAACTGCGTCGGCCAGATCCTGCTGGCCCGCCGCATGGGCAAGACCCGCATCATCGCCGAGACGGGCGCCGGCCAGCACGGCGTTGCGACCGCCACGGTCTGCGCCCTGTTCGACATGCCCTGCGTCATCTACATGGGCGAGACCGACATCGCCCGCCAGCAGCCGAACGTCTTCCGCATGAAGCTGCTGGGGGCGGAGGTGGTGCCGGTCACCTCCGGCGCCCGCACGCTGAAGGACGCCATGAACGAGGCGCTGCGCGACTGGGTCACCAACGTCGCCGACACCTACTACCTGATCGGCACGGCGGCCGGCCCGCACCCCTACCCGGCCATGGTCCGCAATTTCCAGTCGGTCATCGGCGACGAGGTCCGCGCCCAGATGCAGGAGCTGGAGGGGCGCCTGCCCGACACGCTGGTCGCCTGCGTCGGCGGCGGCTCCAACGCCATCGGGCTGTTCCACCCCTTCCTCGACGACCCCTCGGTGGCCATGGTGGCGGTCGAGGCGGCCGGCCGCGGCATCGAGAAGGGGCCGCTCGACCACGCCGCCTCCATCACCGGCGGCCGGCCGGGCGTGCTGCACGGCAACCGCACCTACCTGCTCCAGGACGAGGACGGGCAGATCCTGGAGGGCCACTCCATCTCCGCCGGCCTCGACTATCCCGGCGTCGGGCCGGAGCACGCCTGGCTGCACGACATCGGCCGGGTCGAGTATGTGTCGGCCACCGACCAGGAGACGCTGGACGCCTTCCAACTCTGCGCCCGCACCGAGGGCATCATCCCGGCGCTGGAGTCCGCCCACGCGCTGGCCGAGGTGGTCAAGCGCGCACCGAAACTGCCCAAGGACCACCTTCTGGTGCTGTGCCTGTCGGGCCGCGGCGACAAGGACATCTTCTCCGTCGCCCAGCATCTGGGAGTGAACCTGTGAGCCAGGAACACCGGGATCAGCACCAGGATCCGGGCCGGGATCCGGGCCGGGGCCGCATCGCGCGGCGCTTCGCGGCGCTTCGCGCGGAGGGCCGCGCCGGCCTCGTCACCTTCGTCACCGCCGGCGACCCCGACCCGGAGACCGGGCGGGCCATCCTGGCCGGGCTGCCCGCCGCCGGGGCCGACCTGATCGAGCTGGGGATGCCCTTCTCCGACCCGATGGCCGACGGCCCGGCGATCCAGGCGTCCAGCCTGCGCGCGCTGAAGTCCGGGGCGACGGTGCGGCGGACGCTGGACCTCGTGCGCGGCTTCCGCGCCGGGGACGCCGACACGCCCATCATCCTCATGGGCTATTACAACCCCGTTCACGCCTACGGGGTCGACCGCTTCCTGGCCGACGCCACGGAGGCCGGGGTGGACGGGCTGATTATCGTCGACCTGCCGCCCGAGGAGGACGAGGAGCTGTGCCTGCCGGCGCTGAGGGCCGGCGTGAACTTCATCCGCCTGGCCACGCCGACCACCGACGAGAAGCGCCTGCCGGCGGTCCTGCGCAACACCTCGGGCTTCGTCTACTACGTCTCCATCGCCGGCATCACCGGAACCGCCAGCGCCGACGATTCGGCGGTGGGCGCGGCGGTGGAGCGGCTGAAGCGCCACACCGACCTGCCGGTGGCGGTCGGCTTCGGCATCAAGACGCCCGAGCAGGCGGCCGCCGTCGCCCGCATCGCCGACGCGGCGGTGGTCGGCTCGGCCATCGTCACCCGCGTCGCCGCGGGCCTCGACGCCGGCGGCAAGGCCGGGCCGGGGCTGGTCGAGGACGTGCTGGGCTTCGTGCGCGCCCTGTCGGCCGGCGTGCGCCAGGCGCGCGGCTGAGCCGGAATCCAAGGCCGGAATCCAAGGAACAACGTCGATGAACTGGCTGACCAACTACGTCCGCCCCAAGATCCGCGCCCTCTACGCCCGCAAGGAGGTTCCGGACAACCTCTGGCACAAGTGCCCGAGCTGCGAGGCCATGCTCTTCCACCGCGACCTGGAGGAGAACCTGCACGTCTGCCAGCACTGCGGGTTCCACATGCGCCTCGACCCGCTGAAGCGGCTGGGCATCCTGTTCGACGGCGGCGACTACCAGTCGGTGGAGCTGCCCAAGTCGGTGGTCGATCCGCTGAAGTTCCGCGACCAGAAGCGCTACACCGACCGCCTGAAGGAGGCGCAGTCCAAGACCGGCCGGCACGACGCCATCGTGGTCGGGCACGGCCTGATCGGCGGGCAGCCGGCGGTGGTGGCGGCCTTCGACTTCGGCTTCATGGGCGGATCCATGGGCATCGGGGTGGGTGAGGGCTTCCTCGCCGCCGCCCGCACCGCCATCGCGCAGAGGGCGCCGCTGGTCGTCGTCCCGGCCTCCGGCGGGGCGCGCATGCAGGAAGGCATCCTGTCGCTGATGCAGATGCCGCGCACCACCATCGCGGTGGAGATGGTCAAGGAGGCGGGGCTGCCCTACGTGGTGGTGCTGACCGACCCGACCACGGGCGGGGTCACGGCCTCCTTCGCCATGCTGGGCGACGTCCACATCGCCGAAAAGGGCGCGCAGATCGGCTTCGCCGGCGCGCGGGTGATCGAGAGCACCATCCGCGAGACCCTGCCGGAGGGCTTCCAGCGTTCCGAATACCTGCTGGAGCACGGCATGGTGGACATGGTCGTCCACCGCCGCGACCTGCGCCCGACGCTGATCCGGCTGCTCGGCCTGCTGATGCGGCCGCGGCTGGCCGCGGGGATCGTGGAGGGCGCGCATGCGCTTCCCGCCGCCGAGCCGATGCCGGCCCAGGCCGAAGCCGCCGACGCCACGCCGCTCCAGGCCGGGGCCGACCAGGAGGCCTCGGCCCAGCCGGGCGCCGAGCGGCACGGCTGACCCTCCCATGACGGCAGCGACCACGGAGCCCACGGAGCCCACGCGCGAGGCCCCGCCGCCCGCCGCCGCCCCGGCCGGGGCGTCGCAGGCCGACCCGGTGCTCGACCGGCTGAAGGGGCTGCACCCCAAGGTCATCGACCTGTCGCTGGAGCGCGTCCACCGGCTGCTGGCGGCGCTCGGCCACCCGGAGCGCCGGCTGCCGCCGGTGGTCCACGTCGCCGGGACCAACGGCAAGGGCTCCACCGTCGCCTTCCTGCGCGCCATGCTGGAGGCGGCCGGCCACCGCGTCCACGTCTACACCTCGCCGCATCTGGTCCGCTTCCACGAGCGCATCCGGCTGGCCGGCCGGCTGATCGGCGACGACCGGCTGGCCGCCCTGCTGGAGGAGTGCGAGGCGGCCAACGCCGGCGGCCCCATCACCTTCTTCGAGGTGACAACGGTCGCCGCCTTCCTGGCCTTCGCGCGCGAGCCGGCGGACGCCGTCCTCCTGGAGACCGGGCTCGGCGGCCGGCTGGATGCCACCAACGTGGTGGACCGGCCGGCGGTGACGGCGATCACCCGGGTGTCCTGCGACCACCGCCAGTTCCTCGGCGACACGCTGGAGGCGATCGCCGGGGAGAAGGCCGGAATCCTCAAGCCGGGCGTCCCCGCCGTCCTGGCCCCCCAGCCGGGCGCCGCGGCGGAGCGGACCCTGGCCGCCCGGGCCGCCGCCGTCGGCGCGCCGATCCATCCCTGGCGGGTGGCCCCGCTGCCCGGCGGCGGCTTCCGCTTCGAGAGCGCGGGACGGGCGCTCGACCTGCCGCCGCCGGGGCTGGCCGGCGCCCACCAGATCGTCAACGCCGGGGTGGCGCTGGC
>JAEZHQ010000259.1 GCA_023416455.1 Pseudomonadota bacterium
CCGCCCCGCCCGATCCGCCCGCACCGCCGCCCTTCTGGGCGCCCTTGCCCTGTGCGCGGCGCTGCTGCCGGCCGCATCCGGCGCCCGCGCCGCCTCGGTGTCCGCCGGGCAGGCCGAAGCCAAGGAGACGGCGCGGACGCAAGGCAACTGCACGCCGTCGAAGGTGGAGGTGATGCGCTACGCCGTCGGGCGCCAGGGAGAGACGGTCTTCAAGGTCAACTGCACCGAGGACAAGGACGCCTTCGTCCTCGTGCAGTGCCGCTCGCGCATCTGCACGCTGCTGCGCTGATTCATCGCTTCTTAACGGCACCGGCGTCGAATCGGCGCCGCCGGAACAAAGGGGAGTGGCCTGCAATGGTCGGGATTCGCGCGGTGACGGCTCTGGTCGGGCTGGTGCCGGCCGCCCTCTCGCTGGGGGGCTGCGTGGTCACGCCGACGGCCGTGGCGGTCACCGGAGTCGGCGCCGGGATGGTGTCCCTGACCAGCACCAAGAAGACGCTGAGCGACCACCTGATCTCCGCCGCCACCGGCGAGGACTGCTCGTCGGTCACCTTCACGCAGACGGGGCGCTACTGCCCGGAGGCGGTGGTCGCGGACCGGTCGCGGATCTATTGCTACCGCACGCTGGCCGACGTGGAATGCCACCACATCCCCGACCCCTACCGGAACGGCTCCACCGCGCTGGCCAGCCCGCCGCCCGACCTCCGGCCGGTGCCCAAGGCCAAGGGCTGGTTCGACGACTGGCCGTCCGGGGAATAGCCCGTTCCCGCCGCGGTCAGCGGACCTTCTTCGCCACGAAAGCCTTGGCGATGGCCAGCATCGCCTTCTCGTGAGTCACCCCGCCCGGCGCCCCGTCGGAGGCGCGGACGACCGCGGTGGCCGCGCGGATCGGACCCGGGCCGCCGGCCCGCGCGGCGGCCGGACGACCCTCCGGCACATCCTCGGGATCGCGGCCGAGACGGCCCAGCACGCTGGCCAGAGCCTCCTTGCTGAGCGCCGAACCGGGCCGCGGCGCCGGACCGGCCGGGGAACGCCCGCCGGCCGCCTCCGGCCGCGCAGAACGGGCGCCGCCGCCGGCAGGGCGGACGGCGCGCTCGATGGCGGCGGCGGAAATCGCCTTCAGGAAGGGCTGCGCGATGCCCAGCAACAGTTCCGGATCCTCCACGGCCCAGGCCATCAGAAGCCTCTGCGCCGTCGTCCGGCTTCCCTTGGCCGCCAGGACCGCTTCGCGCACCTTGCCGTCCACGTAGGAATTGCCCATCGCCCGCACGCCTCCGCTCGCCGCGGACCCGGTTCCACGGCTCTGCCGACTGTCCGGCCGGAGCGGTTAAGAAAGGGTTGCCCGGCCCGCCGCCCCTTCGCCCACCGGGGGGTGCGCGGTTGCACGGCGGGCGCCGATTGGAGGATAGTGGGGCATGCTCATCGAGACCTACGCCGACCTGATCTGCCCCTGGTGCTACATCGGCAAGCGCCGCCTCGCGCGGGCGCTGGCGGAGCGTCCGCGGCTGCGCGCGGACATCCGCTGGCAGCCCTTCCAGCTGAACCCGGAGATGCTGCCGGGCGGCATGGACCGCAACGCCTATCTGGCCGCCAAGTTCGGCGGGATCGAGCGGGCCCGCCAGGTCCATCTGGTGGTCGAGGAGACGGCCGAGCGCGACGGCCTGCCGCTGGCCCTGGGGCGCATCCGGCGCACGCCCAACAGCTTCGACGCGCACCGGCTGATCCGCATCGCGGAGCGTCACGGACAGGGGGACGCCATGGCGGAGGCGCTGTTCCACGCCTATTTCGTGGAGGGGCTGGACATCGGCGACCGCGACACGCTGGTGGCGACGGCGGCGGCGCTCGGCTTCGACGCCCAGGACATCCGCGGCGCGCTCGCCTCCGACGCCGAGGCCACGGCGGTCTTCGCCGCCGACGCCCAGGCGCGCCAGCTCGGACTCCAGGCGGTGCCCTGCTACATCTTCAACCGCCGCTACGCGCTGTCGGGGGCGCAGGAGCCGGCCAGCTTCCTTCCGCTGCTGGACCTGGCGGTGGAGGAGCAGGAAGGCGTGAGCGTCGCGGCGGACTGACCGCCGCCGGCGAACGCCGCCCCCGCCCCCTGGAGCGGGCGGGCCGAACCGGAAGGGGCGAACCGGAAGGGAACGCCCCAGGTCACCGATGAGCCGCATGAGATGAGCCGCGACATACGCATCACGCCCCGGATCAGCCTCAGCGCGGACGAACTCCAGGAAGAGTTCGTCCGCGCGTCCGGTCCCGGAGGCCAGCACGTCAACAAGACGGAAAGTGCCGTGCAGCTGCGTTTCGACGTGGCAAAGTCGCCGAACATACCCGACGACGTGAAAGCCCGGCTCGTCCGGCTGGCCGGCTCCCGCATGACCTCGGACGGCGTCCTGATCCTCGTCGGCGACAGCTACCGCAGCCAGCTGCGGAACCGCGAGGACGTGCGGGAACGGCTGATCGACCTGATCCGCGACGCCTCGGTACCGCCAAAGCCGCGCCGTCCGACGAAGCCGACCTATGGGTCGCAGCAGCGGCGGCTCGAAGGAAAGGCGAAGCGGTCGCAGATCAAGCAGGGGCGCCGTGGGCCGATGGGAGAGTAGCGGTCCCATCAAACGCCGCTGGTACAAGGGCAGGGTCGGCCGCTCAGATCGCCCTTCCCTGCCTCGTCGTCATACCCGATCAGACGCCGCCGGGCGCGGCCATGATCAGGGTGCCGACGCCATGGGGGCAACGCCATAGGGCATCAGCGCCATTGCTACGTGGGTGATACAGGCCGGCACCTCCTCGAGACGGGGAGTGCGATGCCGTTACGCTTCGACATCGCTGAATCCCCAACCGCCCGCCCGACGTGAATGAAGGTCCGGCTGGCCCGGCTGACCGGATCCCGCATGACGGCGGTCATCCCCCTGATCCTGGTCGGGGGGCGCTGCCGCTCCCGGCTTCGGAAGCGTGAGGGCGTGCGGCGTGCGTCAGGATGCGGTCGAAGGCGGTGACGTTGTCCCGGACGAAGACCGGCCGCAGATGCATGGTGTCGGCGAACTTGGGTTCGCCGTCGCCGAAGAACGGCGAGCAGAGCGGCCCCGGCCCGCACACATCGGGAAGCGGGTCGATGATCCCCGCGCCGGTCCTGGCGGCGATGGCGGCAAGCCTCTGGTCGATCTCCCTCTTGCCGGCGACCAGATCGTCGACGGGAACGCCCTGGAGGCCGCCCGGATCCACGCGGAAGCCGGTCAGCGAGCGCGCGATCATGTCCCGCGGGTCGAACCGGCCGCTCGTCGGCATGGACAGCACGAGATGGACCGTCCGGCCCGCGGCGGTCATCCGGCGGACGTATTCCTCCAGGTTGGCGAACATCGCGTCGAGGGCTTCCGGACTGTCGAGCGGCATCCGCCGCCCCTCGCGCTCGACAAGCATGCGCTCGCCGCGATAGCCGGCCCACGAGGCGCCGATGACGACCGTGCCGACGTCGCGGGCGGCGGCGAGGTCGGCGGCGAACTGCGGCATGTCGCGGCAATGCGCGAAGCGGCCCGACTGGATGATGCCCGGGAACGGCGCGCAGCTCGCCCCGACGACGAAATGCGCCCGGCTTGTCAGCATTCCCTGGCCGAACAGCGCCTCGACGCGGGGGGCATAGTGGAACAGCAGGCTGTCGCCCGTGAACAGCACGGCGTCGTGCCCGCTTCCGATCTCGGCGAGCAGGATGCCGCCCCTGTCGGTGACCGCCATGCTCCTGGTCGGCTGGAAGACGCCGTCGCCGATGGCCTGGTTGATCTTGGTGACGTTGACCTCCGGCAGGTCGGGGTGACGGAACGCGAAGCCCTCCATCGTCCAGGACGCCAGCCCGATTCCGCCCAGAAGGCCCATCACCGCCAGGAGGCCGGCGGACGTTCCCCGCTGCCGCTTGCCGAAGCGGACCGGCCTTTCCAGCCAGCGGTAGGTCAGCCAGGCCAGGAGCACGGCGAGCGCCACGAGGCCGGCGGCCATCAATGGCGTGGGCGGGCGCCCCAGCCGCAGGACGTGCGCGTAGGAGAGCAGCGGCCAGTGCCAGAGATACAATGGGTAGCTGATCAGGCCGAGGAACACGGCGGCCGGATGGGCGAGGATGACCCGGTTGACCGGCGCCGACGGCCCCGCCGCGATCAGCAGGACCGCTCCCAGCGTCGGGACCAGCGCGGCCCATCCCGGGTAGCGCACCGCCGCGTCGATGGCGAAAACGCTGCCGGCGATGAGCGCCAGGCCCAGCAGCGACGCCGCCGCCGCCCACGGCCGGGCGCCGCCGGGAAGCGCGTCGACCACGGCCTGGAAGCGGGCCGGCGGGTGCAGGCTCCACCAGGCCAGGACGGCCCCCAGCATCAGCTCCCAGAAGCGGGGAAACGGCAGCAGGTAGCCGCCGGCGGCGTCGGCCTCCGCCTCCGCCAGATGGAGGTTGGCGGCAAAGGACAGGAGGACGAGAAGCAACGCCACCCGCAGCGTGCCCGGGCGCCGGCCGTGGGCCAGCCAGAGGATCGCCGGCCAGAGCGCGTAGAACTGCTCCTCGACCCCCAGCGACCAGAGATGCATCAGGGGTTTCGCCGTGGCCGTGACGTCGAAGTAGCCGGCCTCGCCCCAGAGGACGATGTTGGACAGGAACCCGGCCCCGCCGGCGACGTGCTTGCCGAGCTGCGCCAGCTCGGTCGGCAGCAGGACGACCAGGCCATAGCCGAAGGTCGCCGCCAGCGTGGCGGCCAGGGCCGGGAAGATGCGCCGGACCCGCCGTCCGTAGAAGTCCATCAGCGAAAAGCGCCCGGCCGCCTGCTCGCCGTAGATGATGCGCGAGATCAGGTAGCCGGAAATCACGAAGAACACGTCGACCCCGACGAAGCCCCCGCTCACCGCGGATGGGAAGGCGTGGCACAGGACGACGGAGACCACCGCCACGGCGCGCAGGCCGTCGATGTCGGGCCGGTAGGCGGTTCCCCCCGGCTTCTCCGAAGCCGGGGCCGGCATCGATGAGACGTTCGCTTGCATTCCCGCGCCGATCGAAAACCCCGACACGCTTATGGACCGGCACAGGCCGCAAGGGGCCGCACACGCCGCGCCGGCGGCCGGCGCCGTGTCCCGCGATCGGGTCTTCCCGCAATCTGGTCTTGTTTCGGGCGCGTTTATACACCGCGGCGCCGCGTGCGCGCCACGGTCATGAACGGGGACGGCCGCGGCAGGCCGCCGTCTCCGTCCCCGCCGCCGGCAGAGACGGAGACGGCACGCAGGCGCCCCCCCTACCGCTGCCGGCTCAGCGAGATCATGCTGTTGTCGTAGCGGAACTCCGGCAGGGCGGCGAACTGATCCTTGGTCAGCTGGGTGGCGACGATGGCGTCCTGCTGGGGAGCGTAGCGCGCGTCGCTGGCCTTCAGTGCCACGTTGTGCTCGCCGATGCCGAGAACCCCGCCGCTGCCGACGATGAGCTGGCTCGGCCGGTTGTTGCGGTTCAACACCACGTCCTGGACCGTTCCCACCTTCTGCCCGTCATAGGCCACCACCGTCTTTCCCAGCATCTGGCTCGGGGTGAGCTGGGCGAGCGAAGTCATCTGGCCCGGACTCATCGGACGGGACGACTGCTGCGAGGACTCACCGCCGAACCAATCCCCCATCTGGGAGCAGCCGCCGAGCGACAGCAGGATGGCAGCCGACAGCACGGGAATCGCAATCTTGCGCATGACACCCTCCGCATAAGGCGAGAACCACAGGTCCAAACAGCCCAGCCCTCCCGAACCTCACGTCGGCGGCGCGAAATCGTCGGGCCGCCGCGGCCGGCCACAGCGGAACCGCCGCCGGGACGGGGGCGTTCTCCAGGGGCACCCCAGCGGAGGCCCCATCCGCCCATGGCCGAGGACACCATCCGCGCGTTGCAGGCGCGCCCCATTCCGGTGGCCAAGGCGGCCCCGCCCGCCTCGACCCAGACCACCCTTCTGGTCGCGGCCCTGGCCGTGGCGAGCCTCTACATCGGCCGCGACCTGCTGATGCCGATGGCGCTGTCCATCCTGCTCGCCTTCGTGCTGACGCCGATCGTCACCCGCCTCCAGCGCTGGCGGCTCGGCCGCGTGCCGTCGGTGCTGGCGGTGGTGGCCCTGGTCTTCATCGGCATCGGCGCCTTCGGCCTCGTGGTCGGCAGCCAGATCGCCGACCTCGCGAACAATCTGCCGACCTACGAGCGCAACCTGCGCGCCAAGATCCAGTCGGTGCGGGCGACCGCCAACCCGGCCGGAGGCGGCGTCATCCAGGAGGTCAGCAAGGTCGTCCGCGACCTGCGCGACGAGCTGGCGCGCACCACCGCCGCGCCGCCCGGGGCGGACGCCCCGGACCGCAAGGCCCCCGGGGCGCCCGCCACGACACCGTCCACCGCCGCCGAACCGGAGCCGGTCCCCGTGCGCGTCCAGTCCGACGCGCCGACGCCGCTGGAGGTGCTGAGCGAAATGCTGGGTCCGGTCGTGGCGCCGCTGGCCACCGCCGGGATGGTGCTCGTCTTCACCATCTTCATGCTGCTGCAACGGGAGGATCTGCGCGACCGGCTGATCCGGCTGGCCGGCTCCGGAGACCTCAGCCGGACGACCGAGGCGATGAACGACGCCGGCCAGCGGGTCAGCCGCTATCTGCTGATGCAGGTCGTCGTGAACGTGACCTACGGCCTGCCCATCGGCCTCGGCCTCTGGCTGCTGGGCGTGCCCAACCCGGTGCTGTGGGGCATGCTGGCCACCGTGCTGCGCTTCATCCCCTTCGTCGGGCCGGCGATCGCGGCCAGCTTCCCGATCCTGCTGTCCTTCGCCGTCGATCCCGGCTGGACCCTGCCGCTGCTGACCGTCGCGCTTTTCGTGGCGGTGGAGCTGTTCTCCAACAACGTGGCGGAACCCTGGCTCTACGGGTCGGCCACCGGCCTGTCGTCTCTGGCGATCATCGTCGCGGCCCTGTTCTGGACCGCGCTGTGGGGGCCGGTGGGCCTGCTGCTGGCGACCCCGCTCACCGTCTGCCTGGTGGTTCTGGGCCGCCACGTCCCCCAGATGCACTTCCTGGAGGTGCTGCTGGGCGACCGCCCTGTGCTCCCCGACGAGGCGAAGATCTACCAGCGCCTGCTTGCCCGCGACCCCGACGAGGCGGCGGAGATCGTCGAGGGCCGGCTCGCCGACGGCGATCTGCCCGACCTGTGCGACCACGTCCTTCTGCCCGCCCTGTCGCTGGCCGAGCAGGACCGCCAGCGCGGCACCCTCAACCCCGAGGGCCGGCAGGCGGTGGCCGAAGGCATGGCCGCCCTGCTGGAGGACCTGGGCGAGCCCGGCGGCGCGCCGGCGGACGACCGGACGGCCCCGGATGCCCCGCTCGTCCTGTGCGTCGGCGCCCGCAACGACCTGGACGAGGCCGCCGCCGCCCTGCTGGCCCGGCTTCTTCCCCGGCATGGCGCCCGCGCCGACGTCATCCCCGCCGAGACGGTGTCGGCGCGGGCGGTCGCCAGCCTCGGCACCTCCGGCGTCACCGCCATCGCCCTGTCCTACCTCAATCCTTCCGCCCTGCCCCACGCCCGCCGCACGGTGCGCCGCCTGCGCCTGCATTTCGGCCCGAAGGTGCCGATCGTCCTGTGCCTGTGGAGCGCCCACCCCGAGGCCGGCGCCACCGAGCAGGCCATCGCCCGGACCGGTGCCGACCGCGCCGTCACCAACCTCGCCGGCGCGCTGGCGGAGCTGGCCGATCTGGGGGCGGCCGGGGACGGGCCGGCGGAGGCGGCGGAGGCGGTGCAGGGGGCGTGACGCGGAGGGCGCCGCCTGCCCTAGCGGACGGACTCGGGAAACCCGCCCGACTAAGGCGCGGACCGGCCGCGCACCGCGGTGCCGCTGCGCTCCAAGGCGTCGGCCGCGCGGTCCAGCTCGTCCGCCCGCACCAGCACATAGTCGGTGTCGTAGGTGGACATGGCGAAGATCGAGACGCGCGCCTGGGCCAGCGGCACCGCGATCCGCGCCAGGACGCCGAACAGGGAGACATCCATCGGCCCCTCGGCCACGAAGGCGCGCCAGCCGCGCTCCGCCGTGGCGTCGGCCGGCACGCGGTCCTCGCGGCAGAGGACGGTCAGCGCCTCGCCCGTGCGCGTGGCGCTGACCAGCGGGTCGCTCCAGTCCAGCCAGTCCGGCGGCCCCTCGCCCGGCGCCAGCCGCGCCACCGCCAGCCGGTCCGGCAGCACCGTCAGGGCCAGCCCGGTCGGCTCGCGGAGGCGGGCGGCCTCCAGCGTCGCCCGGTCGACTTCGAAGGGATTCAGGATCCGCCGGGCCCGCGCCGCCAGCGCCGGCACGCCGGAGCGCATGGCCCGCCCCAGCATGTCCGCGGCGGTGGCGCGCAGGTCCGGGTCGCGTTCGGCGAGGTCGACCATGGCCTGGAGCGCGGACGTGCGCACGATGCGGCTGGGACCGTCCTCGAACCACCGGGCGAGCAGCGCCGCCGCCCGCCCGCGCCGGGCGCCGTCAGCCCCAGCCGCGGCAGGATCTGGGCGAGCCGCCAGCGCACCTCCGCCTGCTCGATGGCGGCGGCGTCGGTCAGCAGATGCTCGGCGAAGGCGTCGAGCGGGCGGGC
>JAEZHQ010000279.1 GCA_023416455.1 Pseudomonadota bacterium
GGGCAAGCCGGGCAGGGGCAAGGCGGCCCGCCGGCCGGCCGCTCCCCGCCGCTCCCTGGCGGAGCGCCTGCGGGCGCGGGCGCGCGGGCTGCGCTTCCGCCTTCTGCCGCTCACCATCTTCGTCGCGGTCCTGATGCTGGGTGTGCGGGTGGGCGACCTGTGGCGGCTCACCACCCGCGACATCCGGCTGCCCGAGTTCCCCGTCACCCTGGCCCAGGGCCAGGCGGGGCCGGCCCAGTCCCAGCCCCAGTCCCAGTCCCAGTCCCAGGCGCCGGCCCCGGTCCAGCTCGCCGCCGCTCCGGCCGCCCCCGCCCAGGGCGGGGCCAGCGGCGGGGCCGCCCCGTCCCCGGAGCCGGCCCCGCTTGGCCCCGTCAACAGCGAGGAGCTGCTCCAGCATTTTGCCGAGCGCCGTGCCGAGATCGAGCGCCGCACCAAGGAGGTCGAGCAGCGGGAGGCCCTCCTGGCCGCGGCCGAGAAGCGCATCGACCAGAAGATCCAGGAGCTGGACAAGGTCCGCAGCGACATCCAGAAGCTGATGCGCCAGGGCGATGAGAAGCAGGCCGCCCAGCTCGACAGCCTGGTCAAGATCTACGAGACGATGAAGCCCAAGGAGGCCGCCCGCATCTTCGAGGAGCTGGACATGCCCGTGCTCCTGGGGGTGATCGAGCGGATGAAGGAGCAGAAGACCGCGCCGGTCCTGGCCGCCATGGACCCGGTGAAGGCCAAGGAGGTCACCTCCGCCCTGGTCGAGCGCCGCGCCGTCCCGGCGGTGCCCCAGTAGGACGGGGCCGCCGCCGGCCGTTCCGGCCGCCGGGTCCGCGCTTAACCGGGAATTAACCGTCCCAATTCTAGGTTAAGGTGGGCTTGAGAAGCTCAAAGTCGGCGGACGCCACGATTGGGCGCGACGCTGGGCCTTCCCGGCCTGCGGCCACCCCGGGGCCGTTCCGACGGACCCGAACCGCAAGCATGCCGGACAGGACATCGGAACGCATATGGCCCCGCCCGCCCCCTCCTCGATGACCGAACAGAAGCTTTTGATGCAGCGCCTCGACGCCGCCCATGCCGAGGCGGCGCAACCGCTGTCGCGCGAGGACGTGACGGAGATCATCCGCTCCATCCTCGGCAGCATGGACGGCGACATCTCGGTCACCGACCTGCGGCTCTACAAGGAGGTCGTCGATCTGGCGACCTTCATCGAGAACGCCAAGAAGGAGATGGCCGCGCTCCAGCCGGCCGAGATCCGCGACCAGCACATCCCCAACGCCACCGACGAGCTGGACGCCGTGGTCGGCGCCACCGAGCAGGCGACCTTCGCCATCTTCGACGCCTGCGACGTCATCACCGGCATCGCCGGCCGACTCGGGGCGGAGGACTCGGCGGCGCTGACCGACCAGGTCACCAAGATCTTCGAGGCCTGCAACTTCCAGGACGTCACCGGCCAGCGGATCACCAAGGTGGTGCGCACGCTCAAGCACATCGAGGCGAAGGTGGACATGATCGTGGCCGCCTTCGGCGACGAGGTGCGGCAGAACCACGCGCCTCTTGCCGCGGCGCACGCCCCCAACTTCGCCACCAGCCGGCCGGAGGATGATCCGGAGGCGGCGCTGCTGCACGGGCCGCAGATCGGCGGCAACGCCATGGACCAGGACGAGATCGACCGCCTGCTGGCGAGCTTCGGCTAGCCCATGCGCCGCCCCGGCCCACCCCTCTCCGGCCGCCCGGGTGGTTCTGCGGGCCGTCCTGTGGGCGACCATGCGGGGGGCGGCAATGGCAGCATCGTCCTGCTGCTGTCGTTGTTCCTGCTGCTGCTGGTGTTCTTCATCGTGCTGAACGCCCAGTCCGTGCAGACCGCCCACCGGGTGCAGGCCGTCCTCGGCTCGCTGGAGCGCAGCTTCCCGAGCTTCGCCATCGACCCGCGGCTGCGCGACGGCCGCGACCCGGTGGCGTCGCGCGCCGGCACGGTCTTCGCGGTGGAGCGGCTGGACGGGATGGGCACGCTGTTCGCGACCGCGATCGCCGTGGCCAAGGTGGAGACGGTGACCCCCGGCCGCCTGCTGGAGGTGCGCCTGCCGGCCGACGACCTGTTCGTCCCCGGCACCGCGACCCTGCGACCGGACCGCCAGGGCCTGATCGACCGCGTGGCCACGGCCCTGCGCGAGTCCCGCCCCGGCGAGCGGATGGAGCTGGACGCGCTGCTGGCCATCAACGCCACCGGCGCCGCCACGCCGAGCCAGCCGCCCGGACCGGTGGCGCGGGCGGGCGCGCTGGCCCGGCTGCTGACCGGCAACGGGGCCCCGGCCGAATCGGTGAGCGTGGGAATCGAGCGCGGCGACCCCGGCGCCGTCCGCCTCCTGTTCAGCCTGCGCGCCGACGACGAGAGGCCGGCGCGGGAGCGGGGGGTGCCGCGATGATCCGCCCCCCCCGGCTGCCCAGCGCCGAGCAGCGGAGCGGCGGCCATGGCCGGACCATGTGGCTGATCAGCTTCACCGACCTGATGTCGCTCCTGCTTGCCTTCTTCGTGCTGATGTATTCGATGAGCGAACCGGAGGCGCAGCGCTGGGCCGGGCTGTCCAAGGCCCTGACCTCGGCGCGCTCGACCGCGACGGCGCCCTCCGACGCCGCGGCCGAACCGCGGGCGGCCTTCAACGCCGCCGCCGTGGAGCCGCAGTCCGTCATCAACCTGGATTATCTGGGCGCATTGCTGCGCACCCAGACCGCGGCGAACGCCGAACTGGCCGCGGTCGAGGTGCGGCGCGAGGACGACCGCGTGGTGATCGTCCTGCCCGGGACGGTGATGTTCGACACCGTCGAGGGCACCTTTACCGATCAGGGGCGTCGCCTGTTGTTCCTCCTGGGCGCGGTGGTCGGGCGCACCGGCAACCGGATCGAGGTGGTCGGCCACGCCGAGTCGGAGGAGAGCGGCGACGGGCTGGCCTGGGAGCGGGCGCTGACCCGTGCGGTGGCGGTGGCGGCGGCGCTGCGCGAGACCGGCTACCGGCGCGATCTGGTGGCCCGCGCCCTGCTGGCCGCCCCGTCGGACGGCGGGGCGGCGCGGGTCGACGTCATCGTGCGCGACGAGGCGGAGGGCTGAGGCGGATGGGCGGCGGCAAGGCATACCGGCGGTGGCTGTGCGGCTTCGTGGCCGCCGCGGCGCTGCTCGCCCTGCCGGCCGCGGCGGTCGACGTGCCGGTGCGCGCGGCCACGCACCCGGCCTTCGGCCGCATGGTCTTCGACTGGCCGCAGACGGTGGGCTACAGCGCGCGGCTGGAGGGGGAGGCGCTGGTCGTCACCTTCGACCAGCCGGTCAACGCGCCGCTCGACCGCGCGCTGCGGGCGCTGCCCGGCTATCTGGTGCGCGCGCGGGTCGGCGAGGACAGCCGGACGGTCATCTTCGACCTGAAGCGTCCGGTGACGCTGAAAAGCTTCCGCAACGGCAACGCCATCGCCATCGACCTTGCCCCGGCGCCGGCCTGGCCCGCGGCGGCCGGTGGCGAAGGGCCGGCCGCCGGCGCCCCGGGGCCGGTCGCCACCCCCCGGTCCGGTGCCTCCTCCTCGCCGCCGCCCTCCGCCGGCCGGGTCGGGGTGCGGGCGTCCGACCACCCCGGCCACAGCCAGGTCGTCTTCGACTGGCCGACCGCGGTGGACCACCGGATCACGCGCGACGGCTCGTCGGTGACGGTGCAGTTCGACCGTGCGGGCAACCTCGACCTGGCGCCGGTCGCCCGGGCCAACCTGCGCAACATCCGCAACCTGGAGGCCTACCGCCAGCCCGACGGGGCGCTGGCGGTGACCTTCGTCGCGCCGCCGAACGCCGAGATCAAGGACAGGCGGAACGGCCGCTCCCTCGTCATCGACGTGCTGAACGCCGGCTCCCAATCCGCCGACTCCCAATCCGCTGACCGGCCCGCTGCCGGACCGGCCCCCGCGGCCCCGCCGCCCGGCGCCACCACGACCACGGTGCGCCCGCCGCCGGGGCCAACGCCGGGGC
>JAEZHQ010000316.1 GCA_023416455.1 Pseudomonadota bacterium
GTCCCGGATGTGCGTGCGGCGGCGGCCTGGCTCGGCCTGCCGGACGCCCGGACGCTGCCCGTCGGCCGCGCCGGCCTCACCGGCCGGGCCGGGCTCGGTGGGCCGCGGGCCGCGCTGGAGGATTTCCGGCTGGCGCTCGACGAGGTCACGATGACCGGGAACGCGCAGGCCGACTGGTCGGGTCCGGTGCCGGCGGTGACCCTGCGCGCCGCCGTCGATCCACTGGACCTCGACCGCTTCCTCCCGCCGGGCGGCGCCGCCGGCGGTGGCGGCGGCGGCGGCGGCCCCGCGGGCGGCTGGAGCGAGGAGCCGATCGACCTTGCCCCGCTGCGGCGCGTCAATCTGGACGCGGTTGTGGAGAGCGGTGGGATCCAGGTCCGGGCGATCCGGATCGGCCCGAGCCGGGTGGTGCTTCGCCTCCAGGACGGCGTCCTCGGCGCCGACGCCGCCGACGTCCCCGTCTTCGGCGGGCGCAGCAGCGCCGCGCTGCGGATCGACGCCTCCCGCCAGCCGGCCGCCCTCGCGCTGAAAGCGTCCTCCGAGGGCCTCCAGGCCGAGCCGCTGCTGAGCGCGCTGGCCGGAACCGACCTCCTCCGGGGCACCGCCTCGTTCGCCGCCGACACCGCGGCGACGGGCGCCAGCCAGAAGGCCCTGGTGTCCAGCCTGAACGGAACCGCCGGCGCCACCTTCCGCAACGGGGCGCTGCGGGGCATCAACATCGCCGCCATCCTGCGCGATCCGGTGGCGGCCGCGACGGGGCGGCTGAAGAACGTCGCCCGGGAGACGGATTTCGCCGAGTTCGGCGGGACCTTCCGCCTGGATGGCGGCGTCGCCCGCACGGACGATCTGCGCATGCTGGCGCCGCTCTTCCGCATCGACGGCGGAGGAACGGTGTCGCTGCCCGACCGCAGGCTCGACCTCCGGCTCAACCCGACCGCCGCGCCGACCCTGAAGGGACAGGGCGGAGCGTTCGAGCAGGCCGGCGTGACGATCCCGGTCCTCATCACCGGTCCCTTCGACGCGCCGTCCATCCAGCCCGACTTCAGCGCCCTGGCGCTGTCGGCCATCAAGGACCCGGCGAAGGCGGCCGAGGCGGTGCGGCGGCTTCGCGAAGGCGGCTCGCCGGCCGACGTCCTGGGCGGCCTGCTGGGGCCGGGTTCCGGGCCGGCCACCCCCGCCCCGCCCGGCGACGCGCTGAAGGGGATGCCGTCCCCGCTCCGGCCGGGACCGCTGGATCAGGGGATCAAGGGGCTGCTCGGCCGCTGACTCGCTGGAAGCCATGGAGCGCCCCGGGTATCACCCCGCTCCGGCCGCCCTGGCCAGGATGGCGTCGTGGTCGACCTCCGGCGGCAGCGTGCCGAAGGCGAGCCCCCAGTCCCCGCCCAGCCGCGACGCACAGAAGGCAGCGGCGACGGCGGGCGGGGCATGGCGCAGGAGCAGCCCCGCCTGGAGGGCCAGCGCCAGCCGCTCGACCAGGCGGCGCGCCTGCGCCTCCAGCCGGTCGGGATCGCCGAGCAGGGCGCGGGTCCGCGCCACCCAGGCGTCGAGCCGGCCGTCCAGGCCGCGCGCCGCCGCCAGCTCGGCCTCCAGGGCCGCCAGCGCCGCCGGCTCCTTGCGCAGGGTGCGCAGCGCGTCCAGCGCGATCACGTTGCCCGACCCTTCCCAGATCGCGTTGAGCGGCGCCTCGCGGTAGAGCCGCGGCATTCCCCCGTCCTCGACGTAGCCGTTGCCGCCGTGGCATTCCAGCGCCTCGCCGACCAGGGCGGGACAGCGCTTGGTGACCCAGTATTTGGCGATCGCCACGGCCAGCCGGGCGAAGGCGCGGGCCTGCGGGTCGGCGTCCCCGTCGTCGAAGGCGCGGGCCACGCGCAGCACCAGCGCCATCGCCGCCTCGCTCTCCAGGGCAAGGTCGGCGAGGACCTGGCGCATCAGCGGCTGCCCGGCCAGCGGGCGCCCGAACGCCCGGCGGTGGGCCGCGTGGTGCAGCGCCCGCGCCACCGCCACGCGCATCAGCCCGGCGGCGGCGAAGCCGCAGTCCAGGCGCGTGTGGTGCACCATGTCCATGATGGCGGCGATGCCGCCCCCCTCCTCCCCGACCAGGACGGCCCAGGTGCCGTCGTACTCGATCTCGGCCGAGGCGTTGGAGCGGTTGCCCAGCTTGTCCTTGAGGCGCTGGATGAGGAAGGGGTTGCGCGTTCCGTCGGGGCGCCAGCGCGGCACCAGGAAGCAGGACAGGCCGTGCCCGGTGCGCGCCAGCGTCAGGAAGGCGTCCGACATCGGCGCCGAGCAGAACCATTTGTGCCCGGTCAGCGCGTGCTCCCCCCCGGCCCCGCAGGGCTCGGCCCGGGTGGCGTTGGCGCGGACGTCCGAGCCGCCCTGCTTCTCCGTCATGGCCATGCCGATGGTCGCCCCGGTCTTCTCCCCGGCCGGGATGAAGCGCGGGTCGTAGCGGTCCGAGAGGATCCGCGGCAGCCACGCCGCGGCAAGGTCCGGCTGCCGCCGCAGCGTCGGAACCGACGCGCAGGTCATGGCGACCGGGCACAGCACCCCGGCCTCGGCCTGGGTCAGCAGATAGCCCATGGCCGCGTGCGCCACATACCCGCCGCGGCGGCCGGCGGTCCAGGGCAGGGCGTGGATGCAGTGGCGGAAGGCCAGCTCCATCAGCGCGTGGTAGGCCGGGTGGAACTCCACCTCGTCGAGCCGGTGGCCGGAGCGGTCGAAGGCGCGCAGCACCGGCGGGTTGCGGTTGGCGAGGTCGCCCAGCTCCATCACCCGCTCGCTTCCCGCCTCCACCCCCAGCGCCGCCAGGGCCTCTTCCGCCCAGCCGCCGCCCTCCCGCCGCACCGCCTCGCCGAGCGCGGGGTCGGTGCGCCAGAGGTCGCGGGGAGCGAAGTCCGGCGGCTGGTTGGTGACCGCGTGGGTGGCGAGCGCCGCCGACGGAGCGCGATGGGCCATGACATCCCCTCCCTGATGCGTCCCGAACCCCGATGGTTCCCGTATGCGGCGACTGACCTTTCAGGGAATTGAGCGGGCGCCGCCTTGCGGTCAAGCTGGGGGGCGATCATTGGTCCATCGGACGATCAGGGAGAGGAAGAATGCGGCTCGACGGCTCCTGCCATTGCGGCGCGGTGCGCTTCTCGGTGACGGCCTATGCACCGGTCCCTTACCTGCGCTGCCACTGCTCGATCTGCCGCAAGACGGCCGGCGGCGGCGGATACGCCATCAACCTCGGGGCCAGGGCCGACACGCTGGAGGTCACCGGCGCCGAGAACATCACCGTGTTCCACGCGACGGTCGACGGCGAGGAGAGCCCCGGCGAGCGCCGCTTCTGCGCGCGCTGCGGCTCGGCGCTCTGGGTGAGGGATCCGCGCTGGCCGGACCTCGTCCATCCCTTCGCGAGCGCCATCGACACGCCCCTGCCCGAAGCGCCGGCCACGGTGCACATGATGCTCGGCTCGAAGGCCGGCTGGGTGCGCCTCGACACCCGGCCGGGCGACGCCTGCTGCGAGGACTATCCGCCGGACTCGCTCGAAGACTGGCATCGCGCCCGCGGGCTTCTCGACGACGACGCCTGAGCGGCCGCGGGTCCAATCAGCACGGCCAGATGGGCACGGCCAAGCGGGCGCGACCGGATGGGCGCGAAGCCAAGGCCCGCGGAGGCGGGCCGCCCGCGCATGCCCCACCCACCGGACCACCCGATGGACTGTCCGGCCTCCGGCCTCAGCGACGGCGGATCACGGCGAACGGGGCCGCCTCAACGCCCAGCCTCCCTGCGCCGTCCGGTCAGCCTCTTCGCCCAGGTTCCGATGCGGTGCCGCCACTGTTCGTGCCAGATGTAGGTGTCGCCCTTGACCCAATTCATCTGCAGTGCACGGCGCTGGCCCTCGAAGGAATGATGCCCGTGCCAGGACGTATCCGAGCGCCGGAAGCAAACCAGCGTTCCCGCCTCCGGCGGCACCTCGGCCACATAATCCTCGAGGTTCGGCGAACGCAGCACGCGCAACCGGCCGCCTGCGGCTTCCCAGTGCGGGTTCATGTAGATCAGAACGGTAATGACCTTGCTGGTCGAATCCGTGTGAATCTTGCCATCGGTGGCGCGGCACTGGCCGCGCACCGTGAACATCGCGGGAAAGGGGGTGAGGTCGATGCCGAACTTCTCCTCGAACGCCGCCTGCATTTCCGGTCCGCGCAGTTCCTCCAGGAAGGCGGCGAAGGCCGGACCGTAGGGATACATGTCGAGGGGGATCGATCCCGGCTTGTCGACCTTCGGATAGTCGCGGTTTACGGCGTCCAGGCACTCCGCCTTGACGAAGCCCGGCACGCACAGGAAATCGTACGGATCCCGGTTCAACGGTGTGGCGTTGAACTTTTCAAGATCGAGCATAGTCATGGCGCTGAATCCCCCATGGCTCAGTAGTCAATGAGTGCATCTGGTAAGGACAACCCGCGGCGGTCCGCCATTCTGGTCCGCCGCAATTGCCGATGATTCGATTTGCAGACTCCGTCAATCGGTCGCTTGGCGAAGCCATGACACGTGCAGGGGGCTGGAATGAAGATGATGCCTTTGTCAAGGACGCAAGGCGCGCGCCGGCGCATTGCCCTGGCCGTCCATGAGATCTGTGCCCAGTTCTCCGAAGCCACGGCGCGAGAGAGATGGATCTGCATGGTGAACGTCTCGCCCCGGATGTCGGCTTGCGGTTCCAGCCAAAGGCGGTGTGTTGGCTGCTTACCCCTGACCACGGGAGTGCTTTCGGCGAGCGCCCTCGCGGTGCAGGAAGCCGGATTGCATCAGAATTCTTCGATATTCCAAAAATCCGATCGAATCAAGCAAAGAGGAGATAGGGAAATTAAAATTTGTTCATTAAATTATATCTAGACGTATAAACATTTCAAACGCTCCGGCAGGAGCGTCGGCAGAACAGTCATGGATAATAGGATTTTAAATATCTTTTTTGATGCGCGCACCTCCCGCGGAACCTTGCTTCACCAAGATTTCTGCGCAGGTATCATTATATGAACACGAACGAGGTAAGGACAGGGACCTTTCAGCCGTGTTTCGCGTTTCCGATGAAACGCACGAAACTTCAGCCAAAGGTCTGATGTTCACATCACCCATTCCGGGGCGCGTGTCGTGCACGACGTCGGCCGCACCGAGCGGGTCGACCGGGAAGCGCCGAAGCGGATGGTGAAAAGCATCAACCGCATCCTCGGCGAAGGCGATGCCGTCATTACCGGGGCGACGTCGGTTCCGGAGATCACCAAAGCCGGGCTGTTCGCACCGGCTGCGTCGGCGCGGCCATTCCAAGCCGCGATACCCACCCGCCGGTGATCATCGCCATGGCGGTGATGCGCGACCGCATGCCGGTGCGATGGCATGCCGGTACGATGGCACGCCGGTGCGCTCCTGGGCGCTGCCCGGCGACACCGCGGAACTGAGCACGGTGAGGTCCGGAAATGGTGTAAGTCAACGCCTGCACTGGGCGCACAAAACAAGCACCCCGGACCTTTCGATCCGGAGTGCCTGAATGGTTGGTTGCGGGGGCAGGATTTGAACCTGCGACCTTCAGGTTATGAGCCTGACGAGCTACCGGGCTGCTCCACCCCGCGGATGTCGGTGTGGACCAGGGAGCAGCGGCGAGGAAGCGTGCAAGC